>JAJDEC010000686.1 GCA_029259995.1 Phycisphaerae bacterium | reverse complement strand
TCGACGGATTGGATCGACTTGTTCGGCGCGGCCTTCGCGCTGTACTGGCGTCGCGCCGAGGCGCTGGCGAAGCGATCGCCGCAGTTCTGGCTGCCGCCGCGCGTGCAGAATGTGTGCGTCGTTGGTCCCGACGAGCCGGCGCGGCCGTTTTCGCAGGCGTTCTATCGCGCGTCGTGGACGATGTACGAATCGGATTTTGATCCGGATACGTCCGATGTCGAATTCGCGGCGTATCTCTTCATGCATCAGGAGCGGATGGCGCAGACGCAGCAGATTCTGGCGGCGTTTGTGCAGAATCTTCCGCAATGGCTGGAACGCAGTGATGACGAAGTCGAGCGATTTCGTCGTGCCGTCGCGGCGTCGGCGCGACCGGACGCAGGAACGTTTGCCGCGCTGGCGGATTCGATGGCGATGATTCGGACATTGCATGACGCCGTGCTGAAGCCGCCCGTGTTAACGACGGGCGAGCAATTGATGCAGGTGCCTCCGACGAGTTTGATTGCATCGCAGGGGCAGATCGCGTTGTTGCAGGCGATGGGCGCGAAGATCGGTAAGGCTGCTGAGACGACGATCGCGGCATTCGGCAGGCGTTACGTGTCGGCGGTCGGCGGCGGGTTTGATTTGCTGCGCCGATGGCTTGACGACACGCAGCCCAATGTGCTCGTGACGGCGAAGCCGGATGAAATCCTCTGGGCCCCGGTTGGTGATGCCGATTCAGACATGTTTCGCGAGGTCGCGGGTTCGAGTTCGAGACCGATCGCCGAGAGCATGATCGCGGATTTGAAGGTCATTGACGATTGTACGGGTCGATTTCTGGCGTCACTGCGTCGTCGGGAGGATTTGCCGGCGGCGCATGATGAGATGGAGCAGCAGGGGCTCAGCTACATTCACGTGGGCCGTAATCTCGTGGCGTACAGTCTGACAGATCCGATCGGCAATCGTCTGGCGGGGCCGACGCCGACGTACGATCGACTGATGCTGACGGCGCGAACGATTCACGAGTGGTGTCATCAGGCGGTGGATGCGGGCTGGGTATGCGTGCCGGATGGCAGAAGCGATGAATTTGCGTCGTTGAATTCGGAACTGGCGCAATTGTTCGAGACGATCGTATCGGAGGCGCCGGCACAGATCATGGCGATTGCGCGGCCGGATCTCGGAGAATTGAGCCGGGCGTCGGGGGCCGTTGGTCGGGCGTTGGCGGACTACGCGCAAAGTCGCATGCCGGATTTTCAGGCAAACCTTCTGGCGCAACGATACCTGCGGCAATCTGAGAGCGAAGCGTATGTTCGAAATAACGTCTATTGTCTGATCGGCGTATATCCGCCAGCGCAGGTGTTTCGCCAACTCGCCCGGTACGCGTATGAGTATCAGTATCTGCGATTCAGCAGCGTCGAGAATTCGGATCGGTATTTTCGATCGACGACGTGGTTCGATCGTCAGTATGTGGCGTCGGGCGTCGTATCTGCGGCGCGCGTTGAGCGTCTGTTTGCACTGATGGCGCACATCTGCGATGTCTACGCAATTGATGACTCGGCGTTCAGTTTCCAGGCGGCTTCGCAACGCTGACGATTCTGTTTCGATCCGATCGGGTTGACAATTCTTATCGAAGATGAGCGACGTGACACACGTGCGTCGACTTTGGATGCGCGTGGTACGTTTTGCGGGGCGCTCGGAATGTCATTCCGCGCTCGGCGCCTGGCGTAATGCAGCGGCTACTCGTGGCCAATCGGCTGAGGACGGCCAATGGAGATGGTCGAATGTCGCCAAGGCTCGTCGCGGCTCCCGAGAATTCGAATCGTACTTCTACGCGCACAATCCTCGCATTTTCATATTCTTGCGAAGTCATGTCGGGCCGCATTTTGAGCAAAGCGAATCGCGGCGGATTTCTCGGCGCGCTGATTGCTAAGTGAGTTCGTCAGGGACCCATCAAGATCGGCGCTGGGCGCCGAATCCGTGTGTGGTCTGAAAGAAGCTCCGTGGGACACATCGCCGGCGACGCTGATCAATCGATTCATCGTCCCCGCCACAGCCCCGCTCGAGTCTTTGTGTGCTGATTCGGCACGAATTGAAAGAACGATACCGCTTTATCGGTGTGGTCGTAGAGGGACACTAGATATGACGCAGAACAACGTGATGAATCCAGAATCAGAACGCACGCCGACGCTCCAGCCAGAGAGTTCGAGCACGCCGACAGAAGTTGATGGATCCCGTCGAACGCGACGTGAAGTCCTGGCGGGCGGGCTGGCCGCGCTCGTTTTCGGCGCGAAGGCGTACGGAAAGCCGGGTGGCCCCCAAAAATCGTCGTTGGCCGCGGGTCCGCAGTCGCCACGCCCTCGACCGCAGCCCGGGCAGATCGCCTGTCCGACAGTCATCGGCGGCAAGTCGAAGATTCACAAACTGATCGACAAGGCGACGTGGGGTTGGACGCCGACGACGGAATCGGATGCCACGGCCATGGGATACAACGCGTGGCTGAACCAACAACTCGATCCGTACAACTGGGCGGATTACATCAACTTTGAAAATGATCTCGCAACGATTACGAACCCGACGCACGGATACGGACCGTATCCGACGATCGTGGAGCAGCCCGGCGGCGCGCTGTTGTGTGCCGGTAACGATGCCGCTGCGATGTTTGCCGTTCGGCGCGAGTTGGTTCGGGCCCGCATCATTCGCGCGATCTACAGTCCGGCGCAGCTGCTGGAGCGAATGGTCGAATTCTGGACGGATCATTTCAACGTCCATCATCAGACACCGAACGCAAACAATCGTTACAAGACGCTGGAGGACACGCATCACATTCGTCCGCACGCGTTGGGCAAGTTTGCAAACCTGCTGAAGGCGAGCGCGTTGAGCCCGGCGATGCTGATTTACCTGAACGGCGTCGAAAACACGGTCGGTACGCCCAACGAGAATTACGCCCGGGAAGTGATGGAGCTGCATTGCCTGGGAGTGGACAACGGTTACGACCAGAACACGATCATCGAGCTGGCGAGGATGCTGACGGGATGGGAAGTGATTGTTCCCAACTCGTTCCATGGCGGCGGGACGAATTGCGGTGTTGTGCCACCTTTCAACAATGCGCGAAATGACGACGCGGCCAAGACGCTGATTTTCCCGGCGACGCATACGCCGGACGGAATCGAGCGTGTGTACAACATTCCGGCGGGCCTCGGCGAATTCGAAATCGACGAAGTCGTCGATATCCTCACGAACCCGGCGAAGATGGGCATTTTCACGGCGCGATTTATCGCGACAAAGATGGGCGTCTGGCTGTCGAGCTATACGCCGAGACCGGAGCTGGTTGATGCTGCGGTCGATGCGTATGTCGCGAATTGGGCCAATCCGGCCGTGAATGAGATTGCCGAGATGATCAAAGAATTCATCGGCATGGATGTCATCGACTGTTCGGACACAAAAGAGAAGCAGCCTGCGCATGTACTGGCATCGACGGCGCGCGCCTGCATGGCGACGATTTCCGATCCGGGGCAGGACGGCCAGACCACTCGCCTTGTCGGCGGATACTTGCAGGTCGCGGATCACATTCCATTCAACAAGGAGTCGCCGGACGGCTATCCGGAAGGCTCAGGGGAGTGGGCGGACCTGCGAACGCGCTGGGAAGCCGGTGCGCGTTGGGCGTTCAATAACTTCTCCAATGCGAGTATCAACACATTCGTATCGGGTCTGCCGACTGCGACGGTTCAGGCTGCGTTGGACGCGCTGGACAATGCGCTGTTCGGCGGGTTTATGTCTGCGGCGGATCGGACGACGATTACGAACTACTTCAGTAGTGAACCACTGCCACTTTCGATTGATGCGCGACGGACGATGACGAGTCTCGTCCTCGGGTCGCCGTCGTTCCAATGTTATTGACGAATCGTTGCCGCGCCGAATGCGCCGCGCCATTGCGCGTCGCCGAACTGAAACGCAACATCGGGAAATGCGCAGCGCGACGCTGCGTCGCCGAGGGATCAGATCATGCATAACTACGATAAGAACGCCTGTCACGACTACAACACAGTGGAGCGGCGCATGCGCCGGGCCGCAACCAGCGGCGATACGTTCTGGGGCGGAATGACGCGCCGACAGTTCATGTCGCGCTCGGCGGCGGCCACAGGGGCCGCGGCGTTTGCGTCGAGTCTGCCCATGTGGTTCCCGGAGTGCACATTCGCCGAGAACGGCGCGTGCGCGGATCATACTTTCATTTTCATTCACTTGTTTGGTGGTCCCGACGGGCTGGCGATGGTGTGTCCGATCGGTGATGCGGACTACATCGGTCCCGGCGGTATTCGAGAGCCCGGCAGCCTGCTCGGCGTTCCGGTTCCGGGCACGGGCACGCCCGAGGACCTGGTCGATCTGAATGACGGCTACTGGGCCCTGTCGGGCGGACTCGCGGATCTGCTGGATATCTGGAACGCGGGAAAGCTCGCGATTGCGACGGGCTGTACGCTGCCCGGGCAGTCGTATTCGCACTTCACGGCAGAGCGCTGGGTCGGACAGGCGACGCCGAATCCGATGGTCGGTCTTGAAGGCAGCATGATGGCCCGGCATCTCGAGACGGGGACGCCTTACGGCGGACCGATCCGTGGGATGAGTGTCGGGGCGAACCTGCATGATCACTTGCTGGGCGGTGCGCCGTTTCAGGCGCTGCCCGTGAACAATGCGGAGAGCTTCGGAATCCAGGGCCTCAGCGGCGGCGTCGATCAGGGACTGTGGCTCGATGCGATGGTCGAGATGTACGGCAACCAGAACAAGCTGCCGGCCTGGCAGGATCTTTCGGTTGTGACGCGCGACGCGATCAATCTTCTTGACACGATCAACTACTCGTCGGCGGCGAATTACGACACGAGTTATCTCGGGAACGGGCTTCGCCGCGTGGCGGCGCTGTTGAAGGCCGGCATCGGACTGGAGACGGTCACGCTTCGAACGGGTGGATGGGATACGCACAACAACCAGGGCAGCAACAGCACGACAGGGGCCATGTGGCTGTTGATGGAGAGTCTCGCCCGGAATCTCAAGGCATTCTTCGAGGACATGACGACGACGCCGAACGGCAGCGACAAGTGCTGGACCATCTACATGACAGGTGAGTTCGGTCGCGAGGCCGAGCCGAATCTGACGGCGGGCGGCAATCCGGTGACGCCGGAAACGGCAGGCACAGATCACGGATATGCGACAAATGTCTATATGATGGGAACGAACATCTGCGGCGGGCAGGTGATCAACGCCGGCTTATGGCCGGGCGTCGGCACGCTGCACAATCCCGGAGCGACGACGTGTGGCGGCACGAACGACGTCTGCCTGGGTACGGATCCGCGGATATTCCTCGTCGAAATCTTTGATCGCCTCATGTGCAACCAGGCGAACCTCTCGTACTTGTTCCCGGGCCTGACGATTCCGTCGCCGGCCAATTACATGGGCGTCGTTTGCTAGCGAATCCTCTCTTGGTCGATGCTCCCGGATGCCGAGCGCGCCCGTGGCTCGATCTCTTTGGACAGGAACCTACCGGCACAGGGCGTGCCGCCTCGGTCGTCGTCGATTCGTGGAACGAAGCGACCGGCCGCATCGGAAGGAGTCAGGGTCTATATGAATTCTCGAAATGCGTGTGTCAGTGCGGTGCTCGCGATCATGCTGTTTCTGACAGGATCAGCGTATGGCGATATTGCAAACATCGTTTCATCGAAGGACACGACGATCTACGAAAACCAGGGAGATCTCAGCAACGCGCTGGGGTTCGGATTCATCGCCGGTCGTTCGTTTCAAGGTACGGGGATCGACATAAAACGCGGTCTCGTTGAATTCGATCTACAGGGGACCGTACCGCTGGGGTCGATTATCACGGACGTTCAACTGACGCTGTACATGTCACTGACGAGCGGCCAGACGGGGGCGCATGACGTCTCAGTGCATACGCTTCTGTCGGCGTGGGATGAGGGGACTTCCATCTCGGCCGGCGGCGGCGGTACGGGCGGCGCCGCCACGACGGGCGACGCAACCTGGACCCATTCGAACTACAACACAGTGCTCTGGTCGACGCCGGGCGGCGCGTATTTTTCGACCCCAAGTGCGACCATATCCGTGGACGATGTCGGGTACTACGTCTGGTCATCGCCGGCGTTGGTGTCGGATGTTCAATCGTGGGTATCGGATTCGAGTTCAAATCACGGCTGGATCGTGATCGGTGACGAGACGACGACACCGACGGCGAAGCGGTTCGATTCGAAAGATCATCCGACGGCGAGCGTGCGGCCGGTTCTGACAATTGAATTCACGCCGCCGGTTCCCGGCGCATGCACGTGTCTGGGAGACGGAAACTATGATGGGATCGTGGACGGCAGCGACATCGGGCCGTTTATCGATTGTATTCTTGCGGGCAATGGCCCGGTCGAAGGCTGCGCGTGCATGGATATCAACGGGGACTGTCTCGTCGACAGGGACGACGTGGACCCGTTTGTCGAGATTCTGAAGACGGGCAAGACGTCTTGCATGGTGGAAGTGGCGGCGTGTTGTCTGACGGATGGTTCCTGCGTTCTGACGCAGGAATGTCACTGTGTCGGCGTCCTGAACGGGACATTTCAGCCGGGCGAGAGCTGCGCGTCCGTCATCTGTCCGGGGCCCGTCGGTGCCTGCTGCATTCGCGGCGCGTGCTACGAAGGATTCACGCTGCCGGAGTGCGTTGCGGCCTGCGGGACATGGAACGGGCTCGGGTCCGACTGCACTGGCGTGTTCGCTTGCCCGCTGGCCATCGGGGGGGCGTGCTGTCTGAACGATCAATGCCTGCCAAACACGACGCAGCGCTACTGCCAATGCAGCGGCGGCGTGTTCCAGGGCAATCTGACGAGTTGCGCGGCGGACACGTGTGTTCCGATCGGGGCGTGTTGTATTGGTAACGTCTGCAATGAGGGCTTCACGGAGTCGGGATGCGACTCCGCCTGCGGCATTTGGCTCGGCGATGTTAGTACCTGCTCGGCCGGCGATTGCCCGATTCAGCCCACGGGAGCCTGCTGCTTTGGCGCCCAATGCGTTGACAACATGGTCGAGGCGGAATGTGAGTGCTCTTATGGCGGAACCTATCACGGCGACGATTCGGCGTGCGGCGATGCGGCCCCATTTGTGAGTTGCTTCAATGGGCGATGCTGCCTGCCGAACGGCAGCTGCATTGAAGCGACACTGGAACGATGCGATCAGCGATGCGGTGAATTCCAGGGATACGGATCGTTGTGCAGCGACATTTCAAAATTCAGCCTGAGCATGGATGCGCCGCAGGCGGCGGCAACGCACACGTCCACACCTCCCGCTGCGCCGGCGACGGGCGGCGGCGGCGGTTCCTTCTTCCTGGATCTTACGAGCAACCTGCTTTCGTATAACTTCAATTTCAGCGGGATTACGAGCAGTGAGACGGTTGCCCACATTCACGGTCCGGCGGCGCCGGGCGTTAACGGGCCCGTCGTATATATGCTTCCGTTGGGTTCGACGAAGATTGGCTCATTGACATTGACGGATCCGGGCAGTTATCCGGTCGCGGCGCAAATCGCGGATCTTGTTGCCGGGCTCTGGTATGTCAACGTTCACTCGATTCAGCATCCCAGCGGAGAGATTCGCGGCCAGATTGAGCCGTATCTGGTGCCGTGCGTGTTGCCGACGAATACGGGAGCATGCTGCGCGTCGGGAATCGCGGGCCAGTTCTGCGCGATCGTGACGGAATGCGAATGCGACGGGCTGTTGAACAGTCTGTATTTCGGAGACGGTACCACGTGCTATCCGAACATCTGCGAAGCGGGGGCGTGTTGCCTGCCCAATAACGAATGCGACTTGATGATCGAAGCGAGCTGTACAGCGATCTGCGGTGAGTTTGCGGGCATCGGCGTGTCGTGTGAGGAAGTGAATCTGCCGGAACCGGTGGATGATCTGAGTTGCAGCATTCCGACGGGGGCGTGTTGTACGGACGTCGGCGGCGTTGTGACATGCGATGTTCTGACGGAGTGTGAGTGCGTCAATTTCAACGGCGGGACGTATGAAGGCGACGGAACAGATTGCTTGTCTGATCCGTGCGCACAGCCCATTGGTGCCTGCTGCCTGGGGGATATCTGCCTGGAGCAGACATTCGCCTTCTGCAACAATCTGTGCGGGACATGGCTGGGGGCGTCTACCCTGTGCGACGGATCCTGTGCGCCGGCCAATCCGTTTGGGGCATGCTGCCTGAACAATGGCTGTATCGACGGTCTGTATCGCGAAGTCTGCGAGTGCTCGACGCTGAACGGCGTGTGGCAGGGAAACAGCACGACTTGCGCCGACGAGCTGATCAATTGTCAGGCAGGTCGATGTTGCCTGCCGGACGGCGTCTGCATCGTCGAAACGATCAAGAACTGCACGGATGCATGCGGCGTGGCTGCGCCGCCGGGGACGATCTGTAACAACGAGATTATCGCGGCAATGCCGATGACGACGGGCGAAGCGATCGGAACGCATTCGCCGCCACCTGCACCGGCTCCAACGGGGTCGGGGTTCGGGACCATCCGGCTCGATCTCAATACGAATGAATTGCGTTATTACATCGGATTCAGCGGCCTGAGCGGACCTGAGACAATTAGTCACATTCATGGTCCGGCGGCCGCGGGCGTCAACGCACCGGCCATTTATTCACTGCCCGTGGGGCAGCCGAAGCACGGCATCCTGACGCTGACGGATCCCGGAACCTATCCAGTCTCCCAGCAGATCGACGATCTGAATGCGGGGCTCTGGTACGTGAACGTTCATACGACGAATCATCCATCGGGTGAGATACGGGGGCAGTTGACTGTCGTATCGGGGCCCTGTGAGCCGTTTGCCAATGTCGGGGCCTGCTGCGTTCCCAACGATCCGGATCCGACCTGCGAGATGTTGACGGAATGTGAATGCGACCTGATTCCGGGATCGCTGTACTTCGGCGACGGCAGCGTTTGCACGGCGGAAATCTGTCTCCTCGGTGCATGCTGCCAGCCGGACGGCAGTTGTTTCAACGCGTTGGAGGAGAACTGCCAGGGTCCGTGCGATTCCTTTCAGGGGGCGCTGAATCGATGCGATCTCGTGGAATGCACACCGACGCTGGGGGCATGCTGTGTCGGCCCCGTTTGTTCCGAAGAATCGGCGTGCGACTGCACTTTGTTGGGAGGGACTTATCTGGGCGACGGTTCAGATTGTATTCCAAATCCCTGTGTGCCACAGGCGACGATGCTGGAACTTGCGGGCAACACGCTGGCGGTCTATCCACACGTGGACTACGTCAAGGCGTTCGACCTTTCGCAGCCTGTGTTCCTGGCGATCGATCCGTCGTTGCATCCGGCGATCGGCGGCGTGACGGGAGATATCTACGTGACGGCGGCGAAGTCGGAAGCGCAATGGGACAATGATCCTTCGCTCGTGGACATTCGCGCGGGCGGGCAGCAGACCGTGACGTTCTCGGCTGTGGATACAGTGTCGAATACATTCCAGATCGCGGCGGCGGCCGAACTAAACTGGGATGCGGGAACGGGGCTTGGCGTCGGCTATGACGTCGTGATCGACGTCAACCAGGACGGCGTTCTGGATGCCGGCGATTACATCGACGGGTTCAGCGACGAGTCGGGTTTCTACGTGGTGCACGACATGACGCAGGCAGGTCCGTTGCTGGTTGATTCGGCGACCTATTTCGTCACGGGAATCAGCGCGCCAGGCCAGGCAGGCGAGCGGACATGGTATCCGTCGAACATCGGTTCGATGGGTCAATTGCCGTTGATCGTGATCAGCCATGGCAATGGTCAGCAATACACGTTCTACGAATACCTGCAATCGCATCTTGCGTCGTATGGCTACATCGTCATGGCACATCGCACGAACAGTGCTGCGGGGCCGGGTTTTGCCGCGGAAACGACGCTTGAGCACACGCATGCGCTGATCGAGCAGCAGGCGAATGCGAGTGTTGCAGGCGGCGTGCTCGACGGGCACATCGATGCATCGCGAATCATCTGGATCGGCCAGGGTCGCGGCGGAGAAGGCGTCGTGCGGGCGTACGAGGAGTTGTCCACGGGAATGTACACGTCGGCGTACTACGGCGTCGACGACATCGTCCTCGTCAGCAGCATCGCACCGACGAATGTGGCGCTGGCGGGGCCGGATTACGCGGATCCGCTCGACGCCAACTACCACTTGTTGTATGGCGCGGCCGACGGGATCGTTGATGGGTGCGCGGACAACGACGATGTGTTGCCGTTCAACATATACGATCGCGGTACGGGGATCCGGCAGGCGACGTATATTCAGGGAGCGGGTCACAACGACTTCAACTGCTGCGGCTTCGGCGATGCAAGCGGGCCCAACCTGATTGGCCGTGCCGATGCCCAGGATATCGCCAAGTCTGCGTACCTGGCGCTTGTAAAGCACTATGCAGACGGAAACATTCCGGCCCGGGATTATCTGTGGCGGCAGTACGAGTCGCTGCGAACCACGGGCGTGTCGGCATCTGCGGTTGTGGATCGGCAGTATCGGCGAGGCCTCGGAATGGGGCGCGTAGTGATCGACGATTACCAGTCGCAGAGTTCGACAGGGACGAGCAGTTCCGGCGGTGTTGTCACATTCGATGTCGGCAACGTGTTCGAAGGTCTGATGAACGACGCGGCGCCGAGCTTCACGTGGACATCGTCGGATCCGATGAACGGGATGACGATGGCCGGCGACACGGATACAAGTGCCGGCGTCGTATTCGACTGGGCGTCGGGGGCTGATCGATTCTACGAGTTGGAAGTCGTTGTCAGTGAGCGAGACTTCTCGGATGACTCGTACATCAGTCTGCGGGCGGCGCAGGGAACGCAACATCCGGAGACGCTGGCCGACGTTGGGGACTTGACATTCACAATCACGCTGCGCGACGGCTCGGGCGTGTCGAGTTCGATTTCCATCGGCGCATACGGCGGCGGTATCGAGGAACCCTATCCGCGCGTGGGCAGCGGCCCGGCGGATTGCGGTCCGAATCCTGGATGGGCCAACGAATTCGAAACGATTCGAATTCGGCTGACAGACTTCCTGCGTGATGGATCGGGGCTCGATCTGACGGACGTTGCGGCAGTTCGGCTCGACGTCGGCGCCTCCCATGGGAGTGCACGGGGGCGGATTGGTTTGGACAACGTGGAATTGACGCAGGAGTGAGAACGGCGTCGCGTGAGAAACAAACGCCAATCGACGATCGCATGGCGTCGTCCAGCGAGTTTCGGATTGGCGAAATGAGGCCTTCGAAAGAGGACAGTGGTTATGAAGAAAATGCTATTCATCACAGCGGCGGCGCTGGGATTGGGAATCGGGGCGCCGGCGTGGCTGGCGGCGAACAGTCAGGAAAGTGCGACTGTGGATTCCAGGGCATCGGCCGTGACGGGGCTTCAATCGTCGCGCACTGACACGCCTTCGGACGGCGTTGAGGAACTGGTCTATGCACGTCGATTTCGACTGGAAAGGCCGTATGCATCCCGATGGGCGAAGGATCGCGCGGGCGTCGAGCGCGGCTATCTCGTCGTGATTCGTGTCACGAGCGAGTATGTATATCCGCATGAGGCGGCGACACCTGTGTTGTTCGCCGGATCTCGCGCTGTTGAGCGAATCAATGTGGGTTATCAGGATGGGTACGTCGTTGGGATTGTCCCGGGAGACGAGAGTCTGGAGGCGTCGCCGATTTACTTCGGTGCGCCGGATTACCCGGAACGTGTCACGGCCGCGAAGGGCCTCGTCGAATTACACGAAGCCCAACTTCGCGGACAAGCTGCGCGACCTGAAGCGGAACTGACTCGAGCGATGGCGATCGATGCCGGTACGTTGATTGCCGCAGATCAAGCTGCCCTCTTTCGCGAGGCGGGGCGACTGATCGTTCGATTCGCGCCGGCCGAGAGCGATCTCGGCCTGGAACTGCAAGCGATACCGTGATTGCGGGCGGTACCCTGCCGAAGCGGCAGCCTGTAACCCCTCATTGAATCGGCCACTGCCATCATGGCAGCGGCCGATTCGCTTTTTACGCCCAGGCCGAGAATTGTAACAATCTGTCGCGTAATGGTTTGTGGCGGATTCTGCGTGGAACGCCGTGTTGGCACATGGGTTGCTATGTGGGATAGGTGGATGAAGTGCATCTGCACGGAATTCGCAATTTCGAAAAAACGGCGCCCAATCGGTGGGGCGAATTCGAGATAAATCCAGGCGACTGGAATTCACAATCCCATTGCCCCGCCAAACAGGGGCAGGCAACAAGCAGCTCAGGAGGCATGCATCCATGGGTGTTAAGCAGATCACGTTTCGAGAGGACGCGCGTTCGTCGCTGTTGAGCGGCGTCGAAAAACTGTCGGCCGCTGTCAAGGCGACACTGGGACCGCGCGGGCGCACGGCGATTCTGGACAAGGGCTGGGGCACGCCGACAGTGACGAAGGACGGCGTTTCGGTCGCGGAAGAGATCGAACTGAACGACAAGTACGAGAATCTCGGCGCGCAGCTCGTCAAAGAGGCGTCGAGCAAGACGTCGGACGCAGCCGGCGACGGTACGACGACGGCGACGGTTCTCGCGGAGGCGATTTTCAAGGACGGCCTGCGAAACGTGGCTGCAGGATGCGACGCGATGGCGTTGAGCCGTGGCATCGACAAGGCGATCACGGCGGCGATCAAGGAGATTGCCAAGCTGTCACGCCCCGTCAAGGTGGATAACAAGAATGTTGAGGACATTGTCCGCGTCGCCGCCATTTCGGCAAACAACGATCGGGAGATCGGCGAGCGACTTGCTGACTGTTTCAAGCAGGTCGGCAAGGACGGCGTGATCACGATTGATGAGGGCAAGAGCCTTGAGACGACTGTCGAAGTTGTCGAGGGCATGCAGTTCGATCGCGGATATCTGTCGCCGCATTTCGTGACAGATCCCGAGACGATGACAGTCGAATTGGACAAGGCATTTGTCCTCGTCTTTGAAGACAAGATTTCGAGCGTCACGAAGCTGGTTCCGCTTCTTGAGAAAGTTGCGCAGACGAAGCGGCCGTTGCTGATCATCGCGGAGGATGTTGACGGCGAGGCGTTGGCGACACTGGTCGTGAACAAACTTCGCGGCATTCTCAATGTCGCGGCCGTCAAGGCGCCGGCCTACGGCGATCGACGCAAGGCGATGCTTCAGGACATTGCGGCGCTCACGGGCGGTCGATGCATTCTGAAGGACCTCGGCATCGAACTGGATACGATCGCGATCCAGGACCTCGGGCAAGCCAAGAAGATTCACATCGACTCCGACAACACGACAGTGATCGAAGGCGCCGGATCGTCGAAGGACATCACGGGGCGGATCGAGATGATTCGCCGCGAGATCGAGGCGACGACGAGCGACTACGATCGCGAGAAGCTCCAGGAACGCCTGGCGAAGCTTGTCGGCGGCGTGGCGCAGATTCTGGTCGGCGCGGCGACGGAAGGCGAGATGAAGGAAAAGAAGGCGCGTTATGAAGACGCCCTGCATGCGACGCGAGCGGCCATCGAGGAGGGCATTGTTCCGGGTGGCGGCGTTGCGTTGATTCGCAGTCGAGACGCGGCCCTGAATTGCGGCGCGAAGGGTCACGATGAAAAGGCCGGTGCCCAAGTCGTGTACAACGCGATGTCGGCTCCGATTCGAACGATCGCGTCCAACGCCGGCGTTGAGCCCGGCGTTGTGGTTCACAAGGTCGAAGGCAAGACGGGCGCGTTCGGCTACAACGCGCTGACGGACACGTACGGCGACCTCGTCAAGGACGGCGTTATCGATCCTGCGAAAGTCGTTCGCACGGCGCTTCAGAATGCCGGCAGCGTGGCCCGCATCCTGCTGACAACGGACTGCTGCATTGCCGACAAGCCGTCGGAAGATGGTGACGCCGGTCATGGCCACGATCATGGCATGGACGAAATGGGCGGCATGGGTGGCATGGGTGGCATGGGTGGCATGGGTGGCATGGGCGGCATGGGCGGCATGATGTAATGCCGTCCGCGGTTCATTCGCGTTTGTGTTGTGCGACGAAAGAGTATTCGTGCCGATTGAATGGCACGCCTTGATATGAGAGAAACGAAAATGGCAAAACCAAAGATGAAGCCGCTCGATGATCGGATCATTGTCGAGCAGAAGAAGGCGGACGAAGTGACTGCGGGCGGTATCGTGTTGCCGACGGCGGCGCAGGAGCGACCGACGATCGGCAAGTGCCTTGCCGTCGGCCCCGGTCGAATGCTCGAAACAGGTTCACGGGCGAATTTGTCCGTCAAAGTCGGCGACGAACTTTGCTACAGCAAGTACTCGGGTACTGAAGTCGACTACGCGGGAACGAAGTACACAGTCATCCGCGAGACGGATGTGCTGGCCGTTCTTGACTGAGATTGAATGCCGTCACCGGTTTTCACGCCGGTGTTGCAAATAAATACGAGACAACCCAAAGAGGTAACGAGATATGCCTGCCAAGCAGATGATGTTTAGTCAGCACGCCGCCGAGACGGTCGTGGACGGCCTGAGCCAGTTGGCCAAGGCCGTGAAAGTGACGTTGGGCCCGACCGGTCGCAACGTGCTTCTACAGAAGTCGTGGGGCGCGCCGCGCATCACGAAGGACGGCGTTTCGGTTTCCAAGGAAATCGAATTGCCGCAGCCGTTTGAGAACATGGGCGCCAAGATGGTCAATGAGGCGGCCAGCAAGACGTCGGATGTTGCCGGCGACGGCACGACGACGGCAGTTGTGCTCGCCGAAGCGATCTTCAAAGAAGGGCTGCGAAACGTTGCGGCCGGCGCCAACCCGATGTTGCTGAAGCGCGGCAT
Source organism: Phycisphaerae bacterium (assembly GCA_029259995.1). Lineage (GTDB taxonomy): Bacteria > Planctomycetota > Phycisphaerae > UBA1845 > UTPLA1 > ECT2AJA-110-A. The sequence continues at coordinate 8,462 of JAJDEC010000686.1, read as the reverse complement.
CGACATGGCTGTCGAAATCGCCGTCGCGAATATCAAGAAGATGTCCGTCGACGTGAAGGACAACAGCGACATCGCCAAGATCGGTACGGTCAGCGCCAACGGCGACGCCGAAATCGGCAAGCTGCTGGCCGATGCGATGAAGGAAGTCGGCAAGGAAGGCGTTGTCACGATCGAGGAAGGCAAGAGCTTCGAGACGGAGAAAGAAGTCGTCGAAGGCATGCAGTTCGACAAGGGCTACCTTTCGCCGTATTTCATCACGGACACGACGGAAATGCAGGCGGTTCTCGAAGATCCGTACATCCTGATGCTCGAGAAGAAGATCAGCAACGTTCGGGACTTTGTGCCGCTGCTCGAGAAGGTCGTGACAAGCGGCAAGCCGCTGATGATCCTCGCGGAAGACGTTGAAGGCGAAGCGCTGGCGGCGCTGGTCGTCAATCGGCTTCGCGGCATCATCAAGTGTTGCGCCGTCAAGAGCCCGGGTTTCGGCGATCGCCGCAAGGCAATGATGGGCGACATCGCGATTCAGACGGGCGGTCAGTTCATCGGCGAAGATCTCGGCATCAAGCTGGAGAGCGTCGAGTTGAGTCAGCTCGGCCGCGCGAAGAAGATCATCGTCACGAAGGACACGACGACGATCATTTCCGGCGGCGGAAAGAAGGCTGACGTCACGGCCCGTGCTAATCAGATCAAGACTCAGATCGAGAAGACGACGAGCGATTACGACAAGGAGAAGCTGCAGGAGCGGCTCGCCCGCCTGACGGGCGGCGTCGCCGTGATTCGCGTCGGCGGCGGCTCGGAAGTCGAAGTCAAGGAGCGCAAGGACCTGGTGGATGACGCGTTCCATGCGACGCGGGCGGCCGTGGAAGAGGGCATCGTTTGCGGCGGCGGCGTAACGCTGCTTCGCTGCATTGCTCCGATCGAGGCCGGCATGAAGAAGGCGTCGGGCGACGAGCAGACAGGCATGTCGATCGTGGCGCGAGCCCTTCGGGCGCCGACGCGTCAGATTGCCGAGAACAGCGGCAAGGACGGATCGGTCGTCGTCGAGGAGATCCTTGGTAAGTCGGGCAACATGGGCTACGACGCTCGGAACGATGTGTATTGCGATCTCGTCCAGGCCGGCATCATCGATCCGGCGAAGGTCGTTCGATCGGCCCTGCAAAATGCGGCCAGCGTCGCGGGCACACTGCTCATGACGAACGTCATGATCACGGAGCTCAAGGACGCGGACGACGCCAGCAAGAAGATCCCCGGCTCTGTCCGATAGGTATTGCGTCGAAGATATTGCGAACGGCACCGACTGCGTCCGGGACGCTTCGGTGCCGTTCTGCCGAAATAGGAATAAGGGCGCGGCCTCGGATGTCGATGCGAGATGCGACAGGGCCGTTCGCGATGGGGCGGGAACGACGGGTTTTCGCGAATTCGCGGGTGCGGGACGCACGCCACGATGAAGGTGTTCTCGCCTGACGAGTTCGCCGCAACAGGAAGCGACAATGCCGGTGGCGACGAAGCGAGACTACTACGAAGTACTTGGCGTCGACCGGGATGCGTCGCCGGACACGATCAAGCGCGCCTATCGCAAGGCCGCGATGCAGTTTCATCCCGATCGAAGCAACGGCGACGCGGAGTCGGAAGTCAAGTTCAAAGAGGCTGCCGAGGCGTACGAAGTCCTGTCGAATCCGGAGCAGCGGGAACGCTATGATCGGTTCGGTCACGAAGGCCTGACGGGCACGACGGCACATGATTTCTCCCGCATGCGTCCCGACGACATATTCAGCATTTTTGGGGATATCTTCGGAGACGTGTTCGGCGGCGGGGGGGGACGTCGCGGCACACGTGGCGTCGACCTTCAGACGGAAGTCGTGGTTTCTCTCGCCGATGTCCTGGAAGAATCCGAACGATCGATTGAATTCACGCGCAGTGATTTCTGCGATCGATGTGCCGGCAAAGGCGCGGAGCCGGGCAGCAAGGTGTCGACGTGCGATACCTGCGGCGGATACGGCCAGGTTGAGCGGGCCAGCGGCGGCGGCTTCTTTACGACGCGCGTCGTGACGGCGTGCCCGATTTGCCATGGTCGCGGCAAGTCATTCAGTGACAAGTGCCATGACTGCACGGGCTCGGGCCGCATGCCGAAGCGCCGTGTCGTGACGGTCAAGATTCCGCCCGGCATCCAGGATGGCCAGGCGATTCGATTACGAGGCGAAGGCGAGCCGGGGTCCGACGGGACGTCGCGCGGCGATTTGCATTGTTACGTGCGCGTCGAGTCGCATCCGTTTCTGCATCGGCATGGGAACGATTTGATTTGCGCCTTGCCGATCAGCTTCACGCAGGCGGCGCTGGGGGCGACGCTCGATGTGCCGACGATTCGCGGCAAGGAAGAAATCGAAATCAAGCCCGGCACGCAGTTCGGCGACGTGATTCGAATGTCGCGGAAGGGGCTGCCGGATCTGCGAAACGGGCGATTGGGCGATCAACTGGTGGAAGTGCGCGTTGAAGTGCCGCGAAAGCTGAACGCCAAGCAGCGCGAGCTGCTTCGTGATTTCGCCGAAACGGAGGACGCCCGCGTGCATCCCGAAAGCAAGGGATTCTTTGACAAGTTGAAGGCGTTTTTCGAATTCGAATGAGCTTCAAGGGTATTGTGCGAGACGATAGACATCAATCAAACATGAACGCGGCTTAACTGATTGGGCCGCCCGAATCAAAGAAGCCATGAAAGCCGAAGACAACAATACAACGACGGAGACGCCGCAAGTCGAATCGGTGTCCGACACATTGGGCGATGCCGTGGCGCCTGAGACGCCCAGCGAGCTGGACTCGATGCGGGCCGATCGCGACGAATTGCGGGACAAGTTTCTTCGCGCGCAGGCGGAATGCGCGAACATCAGCAAACGACTCACGCAACAGCATCAGATTGCCCTAAAGACTGCCGGGCTTGACCTGGCGAGATCGATGTTGTCCGTGCTCGACAATCTCGATCGGACGCTGGACGCGATTTCCGGGCAGGACGCGGAAGATGCGCTTGTCGAGGGCATCAAGCTGGTGCGGACGGAGTTCGTCAAAGCGCTCAAGGATCACGGTGTTGCACCGATCGTGGCCGTCGGATCGGCCTTCGATCCGATGCGGCACGAGGCGATGTTGCAGGATTTTCAGTCGGATGCGTCGCCGGGCACTGTGACACAAGAGCTGCAGCGGGGTTACTGCATGCATGATCGTGTGATTCGGCCGGCGAAAGTCGCTGTCGCCGCCGCGAAGCCTGTCGCCGAAAGATCGCCGGATGGACCACAGGCTCCGGAACAGGATGAGGTGAACGATGCCGACGTATGAATATCAATGCGACGATTGCGGATCGGTTTTCGATATCTTTCAGTCGATCAAGGCCCAGCCCTTGCGCAAAGCGGATTGCGAGAATTGCGGCGAAAAGAAAAAGGTCCGTCGATTGATCGGCACTGGCGGGGCTGTCATTTTCAAGGGATCCGGCTTTTACCAGACAGACTATCGCAGTGACAGCTACAAGACCGCCGCCAAGGCCGAATCCGGCGACACGAAGAAGAGTGACGGCGACAAGTCGCCAAAGTCCTCGGATTCAAAGCCCAGTAAGCCCGCCGCCACGCCTAGGGGCGACACGCCCAAGAGCGACATGCCCAAGAAATGACGCGTATGGCCGAAGGGCTCACGCCGGGGAGCTGCGCGAACCACGCCAATGCCGTTGCGTTTAGTTATTCGCGGCGTGCTCGTATAATCCGATTCGTTACGGAAACGAACTCATACAGGATTGACGAGCAATATGGACTCCTCGACATCGGCTTCCGATCGACACGTTGGCGGCTCGACCCTCTTTGACTTCACACTCTTGTTTCGCGCCGTGGGGATCGCGCTTTGGCATCCCACTCGGATGCTGCTGGCGCTTGTTGGTGTGATGGCCAGCGTGCTCCTGGGATTCGGGCTGGACGCGGTCTGGCCGGCGGATGCTTCGCCTGTCTCCGTCCGGATGGCCGGGGATCGATGGGTATCGGAGTCGGAGCTCTACCTGGTGTCGGCCGATGTCGGCATCGTGAGGACAAGGCTCAGTGAAGCCGTTGCAGCCGATTTTGAGACCAGGCGAGTCGGCGCTTTCAGCCTGTTGTTCACCAGGTTGCGCGTTTGCGAGGATCGCTGCATTGCGGCCGTCTTCGGATTGGATGTTCCGGAGATGCTGACGGCGGCGCGTGAATTGCTGCTGACGATCGCCTGGGTCGTTTCGATGCATTCGGTATTCGCCATTCTGTTTGGTCTGGGGCTTGCTGCGATCTGGGGATTCGTCGGCGTCGGGATCGCGCGCGGCGTTGCGCTTGCTGTTGCGGGAAACGACGGACCGACGACGCGCGAGTACGTTGACACTTGTCGAACCCAGTGGATGCAGGCGGCGACGATTCCGTTGCTTCCCGTCGTCGTCATGCTCGCGGCTGCAATCGCGCTTTGGTTACTCGGTCTTGTGGGCGCGATTCCCGGGATCGGCGCCCTGCTTGTCGGTGTGTTGTTTCCGCTCGTCATCATCGGTGGGGCGATCATTGCGTTCGCCATGATCTTCGGGGCGGCGAGCCTGCCGCTGGCACCTTATGGCATTGTTGCGAACGGCGCGGACGCGACGGATGCGATTCTCAATGCCGCAGATTTTGTCTTTCGCCGCCCCGTCAAGACACTGCTCTATTACTTCGTCGCGTTCGTTGTCGGCATCGTGGCATTTGCGGCGATCAAGTGGCTTGTTTCCATGTCGTTGTGGTGCGGCGGCGGTGCGCTGGGCATGACGATGAACACGGGGGATGCGTCCGTGGCGGCAGAAGCTGCCGATTCGAATGCGATGGGCGACCTGGATGCGGTGTGGATTCCGCCAAGTCTGACGGGCCGCTCTCCGTTTTATGGGACGATAACGCCCTTCGACCTATCGGGTGCTTCCTGGGCATCCCGCGGCCTGATTCGCCTCTGGCTGATGTTTGTGTGGGCTTTGCTGGCCGCATTCGCAGTCAGCTACTTCTACGCATCGGCGGGAATTGCATGGTTCCTCTTGCGACGTGAAGTCGACCTCACGGATATCACCGAAGTCGTTGCCGAAATTGCCGATAAAGAGTCGGGGTCATCGTCTGCCGTTTCCTAGGACGGGGATGATCGTAGATTCTTGTCGAAAGGGCTGACAGCGCTTTCGTCGATTGTTTCGGTTCGAGAGTTACAGGGACCGGCAGCGTCGCTCGCCATGGCGTGCGACGCTGCGAGAATACCTGGATTCAAGATCGCGTGGATGGAGCCAATCATGCCTAGCGTCGGCGTTCGTTGTCTGTTTGCGGGACTTCTGGTCTTCGCACTTTCGAGCACGGGTTGTTCGGAACTCTATTTCTTCTTCGGCCCCGGCGGTCCATTCGGACCGGGCGGAACCACGACGGTCACGCAGTCGGCGAGTACGATTCCGGCGCCGATTTTCTCATCTCAGGCCATCGATCCTGAATTGGAAGCCACGGCGGGGGCGAAAGTCATCGTCGTCGCGGACATGGACGGGGATGGGCTCGACGATCTCGTGTCGGGTTCGAACGAGAGCCAGCCGATTCAGCTGCACATGCGAACCGGCGCGGCGGTCGCGTTCGACACGTTTTCCGTCGCGGGCGGTGGTCCCATTTCCGAGATGGCCGACCTGGAAGTCACGGACTTTGACGGCGACGGCAATCCCGACGTCGCGGTACTCGTGTCGGACACGGGCTTTGTTCCCGTCGATGGCGCGAGTGTTCGAGGTTCCGTCGTGTTGCTTTTCGCGCCGGCGGATCCGCGTGATCAACTGAGCTGGACGGAAGTGACGATCACGGAGACGTTCAATCTTCCCGGGGCGACGCCTGGATTTACTGCATTTGCAATTGCGGATATGAACGGCGACGGTTTGCCCGACATCGTGCTCGCGTCCAATGAAGTGGACAACACAGACCTGATCCGGCTCTTTCTGAATCCAGGCGGCGCGAATGCCCGAGACGGCGGGGCGTGGACGCAGTCGGCCAGTCCCATCACGGGCGATGTGAATATCGTGACGGACATTGACGTGGCGGATCTCGATCTGGACGGCGACATGGATGTTGTCGCGACGTTTCCAACGTCGGCAACGTTCAACATCCGTTGGCTTGTGAATCCGCTGCAGGAGTCCGGGGCGGCGGCGGCACAGGCGGGGAGTTGGGAGCGGCGCATTCTGGGGCAGCAATCCGAACGCGATCCCGACAACCAGGGCGGTGATGCCATCGGACTGGGTGATATCGACGGGGACGGGGATACGGATGTGGCCGTTGCGTTTGCGAGTTTGAGTCTCGTTCAGTGGTTTGAGAATCCCGGGGCTCCGTTCATCCAGCAGCAGACGTTTCCATGGCGCGTCTTTAACCTGGGACAACTCGTCGAGGGCAAGGAAATCAATCAGCTGCAGCTCGTCGATCTGAATATGGACGGCAATCTGGATGCGTTCGTGACGGCCAGCGGGAACATGGTCGGTTTCCAACGCGGGTCCAACGTGCAGGATTTCTGGAACGGTTTTTCGATACTCGCGACGGATCCGGTTGCGGATATCGGCAGGACTGCATTCTCCGATGTGAACGCCGACGGCAAGCTGGACATGATCACGCCGATCGATCGCGACGGCGTGGCGCAGGATTCGTTTCTGATCTTCCTGCGTTTGTCTGGAAACTGAATCGAGGGCATTGACCGTCGGTCAAATCATTTCCGCATGCGTCCGTTGCTCATGCGGCGATCCTGGACGGCTCCGCACTCGATTCCAGCGGTGCGTCAATGGCCGTTTGGTGCGGTATGTCGCAGGTGTCGATGATGGCGCCATTGATGTCGATCTGCTTCAACTCTAACGCGTCGTTTGTCACGTCGATGATCGTGAAGCTGTGCGATCCGTCGGAAGCGGTTTCGATCTCGGGAATCGGCTCGGATTTCTTCGGATAGAGCTTGGCGCCGCCCGCGCCGGTGGTGACATACACGGTGCCTCGGCCGGGGGCGACGATCTTCTGCTCACGAATGGGATGGGTTCTTTCATATAAATGATCGTGGCCACTCAGGACGAGCTGGACGCCGTGTTTTTCCATGACGGGTACGATTGTGTTCCAGAGTTTTCGCGTCGGGCCGTAATTTGCGTTTGAGTAAACGGGATGATGGAAGAAGCAGATTTTCCATCGCGGTCCGGGATCCGCCAGGGCCTTGTCCATCCAGGGGGCGATGATGTCGTTCAGCTTGTCGCGATACACGTTTGTGTCGATCGCGATGAATCGCACAGAACCGTAATCGAACCAGTAATTGCGCTCGGGGGTTTCGCCCTTCGGGCCATTTGTCGGCAATTCGAATTCTTCGAACATGGGGGCAGCGCGCGCCGTGCGAACGTCGTGGTTGCCTGCGCAGGGATAGAGCGCTGCGCTCGAGATCAGAGCCGCGTAGGGATCGTAGAATTTGGCGGGATAGTCGGCGCGTTCGCCGTCGGGATAGATCAGATCCCCCGTGTGAACGACGATGGCGGGCTTGTGCTTCAGCATTTCCTTCGCGAGTTTGTACTGTTCCGAATCGCCGCTGCCGCTGTCGCCGAAGGCGAGAATTCGGAATTTCGTCGACGGTGCGGCGTCGGCGCCTGTCGATGGCGCCGGGGCTGTGCGTGTCACAAAGGTTCGGATATCCTCTTTCCCATCTCCGAGGCGATACGTGTATTCAGTGTCCGGCAACAGCCCCTTGAACGTGGCGACGCGCCGGCCGAATTTGTCGGCGTCGATGGCACGGACATCGAAGAGTTCCCCGGATTCGGCTTTCGCCTGGCATTTCATGGTCTTCGGGTTGTGGTCATACCAGACGACGGAGAATTCGTCGGACGAGACGCGTTGCACCATGGGGCCTTGCGCCAGCCCTTTTCTGGGCGTGTTGTCGCAGGCTGGACACGTCGCCAGGAGCAGTGCAACGGCGACGCCGTAAATCGTGATTTGTGGGTTCGGATTCATGGATAGAATCGTATCTGAAAACCGTGAACTGCGCAATTACGCGGACGGTCGCTTGACCGTGGGATGCGTTGGCGCGAAGGTAGCGTTCCGCATCATCGACATTGCAGAAATCATCCCTTGCCGAGGAGACAGGCCATGACGGACCAAGAAACGACTCAGCAGAAGGCCCCGACGCCGAGTTCGAATAGACCGCTGATTATTGTGATACTGCTTGTGGTCGCGGCCGCAGGCGTCTGGTATTTCATGAACACAGCGCAATACAAAATGATCGAGGCCGAAGGATCGGTCACATATATCGACTACGCGTCGCGGCAGGCGGAGATGGAGCTGCCCGATCCGAAGGGGGGGACGGCCATGTCTATTGACGGTGTGGTCCCGGCAGATTGCAAGATCACGGTCGACGGGAAGGCGGCGACGCTGAACGAGATTGCGGTGGGGGATCGCGTATTCGTGACGGCGAAACTGGAAAAAATCAAGACGTCG
>JAJDEC010000685.1 GCA_029259995.1 Phycisphaerae bacterium | reverse complement strand
ATTAACTCGCCGGGCAGGCCATCCAGCATGACGGGCGCGTTGGCGCGGCATCCCGAGAGGTCCATCCAGAGCCGCTGCAGCCACGGCATTGACTTGCGCCATCTCGTGATCGCGCTGCGCAGATGGACGACGCCCGGATGGCCTGCATCCTTGATCTCGTTCAGCACAACGATGGCGCCGTTGACATTTCCGTCCAGGATCAGGGCCGTTGCGTAGTTGACACCGTAGATCGTCGGCGCGTCCTTCTTCAGGAACAGCCCCGTGTCGTTCGTCGTCAGCTTGCGGAACACGTCGATCGCTTCCGTAGCCTTGCCGAGTCGCATCAGAACGACGCCGGCCGCGTTTCGCGCGTCGGGGGCGTCGATCCTGCTTGATCGGATGAGTTCGAGTGCGTCGCCGTTCTGGCCGGCGGCGAGGAGTTGTTCGACGCGTATGAGCAATTCGTTGAGATTGGAAGGGATGTTTTGCATTTGAAGATTCCTTGTTGTCGCGTCCCGCCGTTAACTGGCAAATCGGGCGCGCATTAATCCTGAAGATTCCTGATGTGCACGACGCATGTCGTGTCACACGATCAGAGACGATTGCTTTGGATATGGCGGCAAGGAGATAGGGAAGCGATCAAGTCAGGAATCTGCAGAGCATGGCAAGCGCCGGTGCATCATCGTCGTCGCCCTGGATCGGCCGGGCGGGAGTGCTGCCCCGCAGGATCGACTGGCGCAATATGATTGACGCGGAGATTCCGAACGCCGGGATGATTCGTTCGGCATCGCCGATCGGATTCGGATCGATCCGCAAAGGCAGCCAACCATTGATCAGTTGCGAAAGGTCCAGCGACGCCATCAGCGTCGGATCGGAAGGTGTTTTCGAAGTGCTGGTCGGTATTTCAACGATGCGACCGGCGCCCATCACGCTGACGGCGATGGACAGCAGAGTCGCAACAATACCAATGGGTCGATGCGTCATAAGTCTATTTCGCATTATATGCGCGCCGTGGGCCGCCAACGCAATGGATTGCTTCCGGCGGCTTGCGTCCTGGAAAATCGCCTCCAAATGCCATGCCAATCAGGGAGTTCCGCGGTTGCCGATCTTCATGCCCTGGAGGTCGCGTACATCGACGACTGCCCCATGCGGCATCAGGGCCTGGCGGAACCTCGCGACGTTGGTTCCCCAATACACCATCGCACAGGACATCGGGGCGCCCTTGCCGCCGTCCTTTCCGTCGACCAGAAATTTCAGTCGCGTGTCATACAGGAACGCAATCGCGTCGGCGACGCCGAAGACGAAGGCTTTCCAGTGTTTCGTATTGGTTGCCACGGGGACGAGGGCCAGAATCTCCGAACCGTGCGCCGCGCGGGCCTGCGCGCATCGTCGCAACCAGTGTCTGATCGTCGTCCCGCGGGTTCGATCGGCCCCATAGGGCGGATTGACGTAGATCGTCGGATAGTCCCAGCTGAGCTGGAGTCCGTCCTGATCGGGAAGGCGATACTCGACTTTGGCGTCGACGAGTGAATGTTCGTTCGAACACGGGTCGAGCGCGATCGTACCGTTGAAGACGGCGCGCACGGCGGCGACGTATTTCGGCGGCGTGCACCATGCGTGGCTGTTGGAAATGATGCTTCTTCCGGCGGTCATGCTTATTGGTTCATTAGGATTTCCGGGAGAACGATACGTGACGAATGCGAGTCGACAATCGTCGAAAGAATGCTCCCAGAGGGATCCCGTGAAAATAGCCCCCTTTACAACGGGGATATTCGGCTTATTCGTCAGGCCCCGGTCTCATCGGGACGGGATGACGGCGGTATGCAGAGTCGCGCCGTCCCTCCAGGACGGCAAGATCATTGAATGTACATTGCTCTCCCGCCCTTAGAAAGGGCGGGCTATTTTCGTTGCGTCCCTATCGGGACGCAGTTCGGCCACTAGCTCGACTCCACTCAGATTCGTGAGAAACCTGATCTATCGGAGTCGGGTCCGATCATTGCATGTCATGTCAAACACAGATTCTGGGCAACTGTGCTGAATCTTGAATTGTCGCCGTGATCGCCACAATCTCGGTTCCAGGTATCGGGAGCGATTGGTATGGCCGCGAACGGTCAAGGCGAATCAGGATCGTGCGTCGTGTGCCAAGCGATTGAGCGACTCGGCAATTTCGATGATCGAATCCACTGCTGGAACAGTTTCCAAAAGGTGTCTTGGCAAGTCCTCGCAACCCACTCGGGCGCCGACAATCTGCCCGGCGATTGACGCGATCGTGTCGGTATCCCCGCCGCATGCAATCAGGTCGTGCAAGATCTGTTCGAATTCCAGTGCGCCCAATTGCGACGCGCCAACGATTGCCAGCGGCACGGTGTCCGCGGCGTATCCGGTTGTGCCGTACCGATCGGCCATCTGGGGAATCGTCGGAAGATCGCCGCCGGCGATTTCTTTCAGCCGATCGCGTGTCACGCTATCCGGGAGTTGGGCTGCGACGGTACTCGGAAGCCTGCGCATGAGTGATTCATCATCGAACGCCGCATATCGGATTGCGACGAGGACGGCCAGTGCCGCGACGTACGCTTCTTCGTTGTGATGCGTAATTCGGCATATGTCGCGGATCAAGATGCGATCATCTTCATTCGCAGGATTGCAGAAGAATGAAAGCGGAGCGATGCGCATGGCGGCGCCGTTTCCGGCAGCTCGGTCACCTTTGGCGCCGGCAAGCGCCCAGTGCTGACCGGCGGCCAGTTCCTGAAGCGCTTTCAGTGTACTGGCTCCGCCGCCGGTGAGTCGACGCTGCTTGAACCATACGACGAATTGGGCAGCGATGGTCACAGGATCGATGCGATGCGTTTCGATGATGGCCTCACAGGTTGCGAGCGTGAGTTGCGTGTCGTCGGAGATTTGCATCGAATTACTGAAGTTGACAGTGATCGGGGCGGATTGGCCTTCGTATGCGCCGCCGAGCGCGTCCCCAATTGCGCCGCCGAGGATGCAACCGACGATGGATTCGTACATCGTGTCAGCTGGGTCCATGATTCGGTCTCCATCGACGGCAATATTTAACACGGCGCGTCTTACAGAGTGGCAAGTTCTTGCGCGAGCGTTAGTGCTGCCTCGCGCGACTCAAGGTCGCCGTTCAATTGTGCGTAGTACACCGCGTCCAGCACCTTCTTATAGATCGGTCCCTTCGCGACGCCGAGCGCTTGGAGATCGTCGCCGTTCACGAACGGCGTCGGAGCGACATCTTCCGGCGGAATCGCCGCCGCGCGCTGCCGGATGGTCTCGACGAGCGTCAACGGTTTACCATCGGCCGTGTGCAGCGCGGCGACATGGTCGACGAGCTCGGCGAATCCGGAATTGGCCATCAGGCGCTTCAAGTCGGCAAGCGTCAGCCGATCGGGATCATCGAAGTCGTGCTGATGCGATAGCAGCCACGAAACGCGATCAATTGTCTCGTTGCTGCTGCGCAGTTCGCGGCAGGCGTTCACGGCCAGTCTGGGCTGATAGCCGACGAGCAGCAGGGCGAGCGATTGTTCGAATGTCGCGCCATCAGGCAATGCCACGAGGGCCGCCGTGATGCGCGGCATGATGGAATGCAGTGCCCATGAGCCCGTCCACAGGTGATCGAGGGCGCCCGAGTCGGCGAGCATCTTAACGGCGCCGGCGCGGCCGGGTCTGGCGAGCATGGATTCCAGCTCCATGCGGATGCGCTCCGGGCTGATGCGCTTGAGGTCCGCGGCCGATGCACGCATCGCGTCCCAAGTCGCCGATTCAATCTCAAAGCCAAAGCGCGACGCGAACTTGATCGCGCGAAGCACGCGCAAGTGATCTTCCGCGAATCGCTCTGCGGGTACGCCGATGGCGCGAATGATGCCTGCCTTCAAATCGGGCTGCCCATTGACGTAATCGTGGACCTCGTCCGCGATCGGATCGTAGAACATGCCGTTGATCGTGAAGTCGCGGCGCTTCGCGTCTTCTTCCGGCGTGCTGAACGTGACGCCGGTGGGGCGGCGACCATCCTCGTAGTCGTGATCCGTGCGGAACGTGGCGACTTCGAGGGAGTAACCGAATATGCGCACGAGGATCACGCCGAATTGCGCACCGACTTCACGGGTATTGCGGAACAGTGATGTAACATCATTGGGGCGTGCCGATGTGGCGATGTCGAAATCGTTCGGCTCGCGATTCATCAGCATGTCGCGAACGCATCCGCCGGCCCAATAGGCCGTGTGGCTGGCTTCCTGAAGTTTGCGGACGACTTCTTGTGCGGCCTCGCGCATGGAACGACGCGGCCGATTGTCGCGTCGGTTCGTCATGTCGCGGCCCGTCCATAGAACGTAATGGCGTTGCGACGCCAGACGCGGCGATCGATCTGGGACCATCCGCCGGGCAATTCCGTCGGCAGCGTGTCATGATCGTCGTGACGCCACGTCAGGATGGCGTCGTCGGCGACGGGAAGTGACGTTGCCAGCCGATCGAGGATTCGGATCGCGGGTCCGTTGGGGGTTGTGTTTGTGCTCTGCTCGAATGGCGGATCAAAGAAGATGATCGCGTACGGCTCGCCGTTCGGTGCGGCAAAATGCGTCGTCTCGATCGGCTGCTGGATGATCGTCGCTGATGATTCGATGCCGAGCGCCTCGACATTCTTGCGCAGGCATTTGGCGGCGGCGGCGTTTCGATCGACAAAGGTGCAGTGGAATGCGCCGCGCGAGATGGCTTCGATACCGTGGGTTCCGGGACCGCAGAACAGATCGCAGACGTTGACTTCAGGCAGGGATCCGGGCAATGCGAGGCGCGAGCCGAGCCAGTCGAAGAGGGCGGCCTTGACGCGGTCGAGGATGGGGCGCGTATCGAGGCCAACGGGTGCTTCGATTTTTCGGCCACGCAATGATCCGGCGATAATTCGCATGGGGCGGGATGATATCAGAAAGTCGGGAATTGACGCGGTGCCGATCGGCGGATGCAGGACGCGAGCCGCGAATTGACCCGTCTGTTGGCCGTTTCTACAATCGCGCGGCAATGACAATCAAGGCGATGACATCTGAATATCGGGACAGGTTCGTTCGGCCACGCGGCTTCTGGGCGTCTCCGGCGATCGGCCTGATCCTTCTGTTGCTCGGTTCGGGCTGCGAGATGGACAATGCCGAGTTCATCATGCGTGATCGGCCGTTTACGACTGACATGCGCGGCGAGCGGAAAGTGACGACATATGTCGTCCATGTCGGCGATACGCCGTCGCTGGCGTTCCGATCCAAGCTGCAATTCTGCGACTATGCGATCATGCATGATTCGGGAACCGAAGCATTTGAGGATTGCGGTCCGGACATGGGCGGCTCCTACGAATGGCCGTACACGTTCACGTCGGTTCCGCCGAGCGGGATGACGACGCTGCACGTCAAGGCGTACAAGCAGGCCGGCAAGCGCGACACGATGCCTTACAACGGCAAAGTCATGGAGCTGGAGATCGGCAACGATCCTGAGGACAAAGTCGCGGCCGCGGCCGAGATCCATGTACAGGTCTATCAGAGTCGCGTCGTGATTCCTGTCGATCTGGGCGGCAAAGAAGCGCTCTGGCACGCGGCCCGCCTGGAAATGGACGGGCAGGGCGTTCGAAAGCGCCGGATACAGCACAGCGGCGTTCCGCGGCCCGGCTATTTCACGGTTGAAGGGCCCGACAGTGTGGGGCGATATTCCGTCATCTATGAGCCGTCGATCAGGGACATTGATCCGACGGGTGTCACGACAGCTTTGCTGATGGTTCCGGACGAAGATGCCCGGTTTCACGAGTTTTCCGTGGAGCTGAGACCGCCGACGATCCGACCGCCGACGTCGATGGATGACAATATGGATGGAGCCAGTGACGCGGGGATGACGCCGGTGTCTCTGTCACCCGACTGCGACGAATTGTGTCGGCGCCCGGTCGGGCGACTTTGCCTTTCCACAATGCCGACAATTCGCTGTATCGGACAAGCAGGTGGCGCCTGATGGCGAAGATTCAGGCAGTCAAGGGAACGCGCGATCTGTATCCGGAGCAGTTTCGCCCGATTCGTCGTATTTTTGATGCGTGGCGACGGGCGTCGGAACTTCACGGGTTTGAGGAATTCGAATCGCCAACATTGGAATATCTCGATCTCTATCGAGAAAAGAGCGGCGACGAGCTTGTCGGTCAGTTGTATCGGCTGACGGATTCCGGCGGTCGCGAGCTGGCGTTGCAACCGGAAATGACGCCGTCGCTGGCGCGAATGGTTGCGGCGAAGATCAATGCGCTGCCGAAGCCGATCAAGTGGTTCTGCATTCCGAAGCTGTTTCGCGGAGAGAACGTGCAGCGCGGTCGATTGCGAGAATTCTTTCAGTGGAACGTCGATGTCATCGGATCGGATTCGTCGATCGCGGATGCGGAAGTGATTCTCGTCGGAATTGAGGCGCTTCGAAATCTGGGGCTGACGGCGGAACATTTTTCGGTGCACGTCAGCAATCGGCGGCTGATCGCCGCGATCCTGGCGGCGGGAAAGATCGAGGACGGCGAGCAGGCCGGCGCGTATGCGCTGCTTGACAAGGCCGGCAAGATGAAGCCCGACGAACTGGCTGCAAAATGGAACGAGAAGTTCGGCGAGCGGCTGGCATTGGAACAGTTGCGCGAATGGTTGAGCGCGCGCGATGTATCGCGTTTGGCGGAGTCCGTTGGCGGCGCATTGGGCATGACGGAAGAATTGGAAGCCGCATCAGCGCAGACGTCTGACGTCATGTCAGCACTGAGTGCGTTCGGCGTTGGTGATTTCTGCCAGCTGGATCTCAAGATTGTGCGTGGTCTCGCGTATTACACGGGGCCCGTCTTCGAGTTCTTCGACAAATCGCAGAACGAGCGCGCGATCTGCGGCGGCGGTCGCTACGACGATCTGCTCGGCAAGCTGGGCAAGCAGAAGGAACCGGCCGTCGGGTTCGGTATGGGTGACGTCGTTCTCTCGCTGCTGCTGGAAGATCACGGATTGCTGGCGTCGCCGGATCGTCGGCGAATCGTGTTTGTTGCAGACGCGACGGATGGACTTCGAAGTGAGTTGCAGCGTGTTGTCGCCGGATTGCGACGTGCAGGTATGCAGACGGAATTCAATTACGTTCAGCAGGCGCTCGGCAAACAACTTCGGCATGCGGACAAGCATGGCGCCGTCGCCGTGGTGATCCTGGGCGATGAGACGCGCGAACGAAATGCGTGCCAGGTGAAAAATCTGGCGAGCGGTACATCGAAGGAAGTGTCGATCGATTCGTTGTTGGCGGATCCTGCAGCCGCGCTCGGAATCGCGTGAGTCGTGTTCTCTGCGTCGCGGCATCATCGGCCCATTTGCGCCCATGAGCGATGACGATCAAACGATGTCATTACGAGAATGCGTTTGAGGCGTATCTTGCCCGGCGTGGAATTGCGTACGTACCGATCGAGGAAGTTCGGCATGTCGCCAAGTCCCAGGCCGGTCTGAAGCTATTTGACTACATCGTCTATCCGTCGGATGCGCGGGCGTGCCTCGTGGATGTGAAGGGGCGGAAATCGGACGGTGTCGCGAAAGACGGCGAGCCGCGCCAAAAGACGTGGGTCACGCGCGGCGACATTGAAGGGCTGACGCGATGGGGCGACGTATTCGGCGACGACTACGTGCCGGCGTTTGTTTTCGCTTATTGGCTCGCCGGGGCGGGAAGTGAGACGCATGAGCTGATCGATACGGGGCGCTATTTCGCATTTGCGGGCCGGACCTACAGTTTCTGGCTGGTGCAGCTCGGCGACTACGTGCGATTCCACAAACGTCTGTCGAAACGCTGGGACACTGTCAGCGTGGGTCGAGAGGCGTTTCGGAAGATTTCCCGATGTCTGGACGGGGCGTGGCCGGCGGCTCCCTGTTGAGGGCGGGTGAATCCGGAATCGGCGAATCCGGCTGCAAGCGGGCTCCAAACCGTCGTTTCTTTACGCGGACCGTCCTGTGTTGCTAGAATGGAGCGTACGACGCGAAACGGGAGCGTCCCGCCTTAGGTCAGAGTGAGATAATTCCATGATGAAACAGGTCTTGCGAATATTGGTGCTGGTGCTGCTGATGGCGGCGCCGGCGTTTGCACAGGTCGAAGTCGGAGAGATTCCGACGGACAATATCGAGGCGCTGAATTACGAACGGCCGGTCTGGGAATACGTTGCCGGAATGGTATTTCTCGTGACCGTGCTCGGGATCGGGTTCAAGGCCAGCAAACGGGCGCACGGTACGTGATTTTCGTTGCTCCCGGCCCCGGTTTCAGGCTGAGAAGTACGAATTGTCGCAATACGAAGGACGGTATTGATGAATAAGCGAACGTTGATCGTGGCACTGACGGGCCTGAATCTGTTGCTGCTGTCGGCTTTGGTCGTGACGGCATTTCCGCCGCCGCAGGCGCATGCGCAGGCGGCCCCACTGGGCCAGAACTATGCCATGGTTGCCGGCGAAATCCGTGACGGTGTGGATGCCGTTTATCTCGTGGATCTGGCGCGACGCCGGCTTCACGTTCTGGTGCCGAATCGGGACCAGAACAATCGCCGGATGATTTACGCGGGCGGACGCGATCTTCAGCGCGACTTCCGCGGCGGTCGATAGTGCAACGAGTTGGCCAATCCTGAC
>JAJDEC010000684.1 GCA_029259995.1 Phycisphaerae bacterium | reverse complement strand
CGGGTCTGCCGTGCATTGTTCTCATCGCGACGTTGGTCATCTCTCAACCTCGTTCGCTGGCGCAGGATTGCAACGGCAACGGAGTTCCCGATGCGGCCGATATTCATCTCGCCGATCCGGATAGTGACGGCATTGTCAGTCCGGACTGCAATGTGAATTCCATTCCAGATGAATGCGATGTCGCCGCGGGAACAAGTTGCGACGTAAACAACAACGGCATTCCGGATGAATGCGACTTTGCACAACAAGTCGTCATGGACTCTGCCGAAACCCACGGCCAGTTCGGATTCGCGATTGCGATCAGCGACGGCACGGCCATTATCGGTGACTCCAGCTACGATTCCAACGGGATCTTCAGTGGCGCTGCATTTGTATACAGGAGATTCGGGAACAATTGGGTAGGGACCGCGATGCTCACTGCCAACATTCCCGTGAGTCCATCCCGATTCGGAAATAGTGTTGCGATCGACGCATCGACGCTGATTGTCGGTGAGTTTAACGGTGGATCGGTAATCACCGGCGCCGCCTACGTATTCGAAGAGATTGGAGATTCCTGGCAACAATCCGCGAGACTCATTGCAAGCGACGCCGGCATCGCCGACAGATTCGGATGGAACGTGGATATATCCGGCAATACCGCCGTCATCGGCGCTCCGTTTGCGGGTAGCGGCACCTTTGGTCCTGGCGCGGCGTATGTCTTTCGGAAGACGACAATCAACTGGGAACAGATCGCGAAATTGGAGTCACCGCAGACCTTGACGATTGAAGAATTCGGCATGGATGTCGCCCTTGAAGGAAATACGTTGATTGTGGGCTCCCCCTATGAACAAGAGGCCGGCATCACCACGGGGCGCGTTTATGTCTACGAGGAAGGCGACGACGGCTGGCAACGGACGTATTTTGTCCGCCCCGACAACGGGACGCAGACGGGGGGACGATTCGGTCACTGTGTCGCGCTGAGTGGCGACACGATCGTTGTGGGCGCCCCCCACGCCCAAGTATCAGGTGTCGGCCGTGGGGCAGCCTACGTGTATCGAAAGTTTGGCGCCTCGTGGATTCAGGTAGCCAAACTTACGATCCCGAGTGCCCCGGAAGGGAGCCAATTCGGCGCCAGCGTCGACATTCAAGGAGGCCGAATTGTTGTTGGTTGTCCCTACGATGGGCTGGAAGGCGAGAACGCCGGTGGCGCCGTCTACTTTTACGAGAATACAGTCGGCAACACATGGCAACTGACCGGCGTACGTCGCAAGGGCATGCCAGTGGACGGCAACAAGTTCGGAATCAGTGTCGCGCTGGGCCAGACAGAAGCTTTCGTCGGCGCCAGTAATGACGCGACCACATCGCCCGCGTTGGGCGCGGCGTACACATTCGGGATTCCGCAACCCATCGTCGATTGCGACGGCAACGATATCCCTGATGCCTGCGAAGCGCCGCTTGGAACGATCGTCGGCTTCGTCACTGCCCTGCTGAACGCATCATCCGACCCGCTCGACCTCTGCGTCTACGACGGCGACAACAGCGGCGTGCTGGACGGTCTGGACGTCGCGATTTATGTCGCGAGTCTGCTGGATTCGTAGTCAACGGATCCTGCGAGAAAAGCCTGCATAACAAGATTGATATTGGACTCTGCCCCTTGACGATGACTTCCGCTTTTCTCAAGGACTCTGCAACGCGTGCGTACGATTCGCGTCCCATACTGACCGCGCCCATGACAATGTTGGTAGGGCAATCACCCGATACTTATTCGGTGGGGTGTCCAGGCGATGGGTCGAGCAACCTGTTATCTGACCATTGGACCCCGCCTTGCAACGAACCAATGTTGCTGAGGGGCGAAGTGTCATCCATGTTTGGGCAAGAGGTCGATCGCGGGTATCGCACCAGGGGCTGCCGTACCCGTCAGATCCATCGCGCTTTCACACTCATCGAGCTTGTCACAGTCATTGTGATCGTCGCGGCCATGAGCGTTGTTGCCCTACCGGTATTTTTTGAGTATCGCGAGCAAGCGCAACGATCGGCGGAGCGGGCCGTCGTTTCGAGCGTCAGGACGGGGATTTCAAGCAGACACGCAAGATCCCTGATCGACGGTCCAGCGGAATATCCCGCCAGCCTGGACAGCGCCGCACCGAATTCAAGCGCCGCGACGGGCAACCCGTTCTTCTCCAACGTCCTGTCCACTGCGTTGACTCGGAACTGGCAGAAATCCGGCACGGCCAACAGGTACGTCAGTCCGCTGGCGAATACCTTTGTCTACGTGCCGACAACGGGCGAATTCATATCGGAGTCGGAATACGAGTCCATCTACGGCGGAAGCGCGCTGAGTGACGCAGCGCTCGCGGCCATGACGCCGGAGGAGCTCGCGAATCTCACGGATGAGCAGATCGCATCGCTGACGGCCGATCAGATCGCGGCCATGTCTCACCCGCAGTTTGCGTCGATCGCCGATCGGCTGAGTCCCACGCAGACGACGTACGCAACGCCCGAACAGATCGCGATGCTCAGCGCCGAGGACTATGCAAAGCTATCGGATGCGCAGATCGCGGCGTTGACAGACGAGCAACGGGCGGAACGTGCGATTTCCGACGGCATTCGGGCGTTGTCACGAGATCAGTTCGCGTCGATCTCCGTGGATCATATCAAGTACCTGACGACGGCGCAGGCGGCGACGATCAACCTGTCCTATCTCGCACAGCTCTCTGCGGAGCAGCGGGCAGAACTCTCACAGGCACACGTTCAGGCGTTACAACTCGACTCGTACAATTCCCTTGCCTATCTCAACGCCGACCAGCGCCTGATGATCACGCAAACGCAGATCGAATCGCTGCATCGTGACAGCTTCTCATACCTGACGCCCGATCAGATCGCAGAAATCACGGCGGACCAGGCGGCGACAATCAATCTCAGCTATCTCTCGAATCTCTCGGCCGATCAGCGATCGGCGCTGACGCAGGAGCACGTACAGGCATTGCAGCTCAACTCCTACAATTCACTCGCCTACTTGAACGCCGATCAGCGCCTGATGATCACGCAAACGCAGATCGAATCACTGCATCGAGACAGTTTCACATATCTGACGACGGATCAGATCGCGGGCATCACGGCCAGCCAGGCGGCGACGATCAACCTCAGCT
>JAJDEC010000683.1 GCA_029259995.1 Phycisphaerae bacterium | reverse complement strand
AATTGCGATGGTCCAGATTCGAGTCTCAAAGAACGTCGGTCGCCAGATTCGAAACGCGATGACGACGTAGACGGCGACAACCCAGAGAAGCGATGGGCTGTTGCCGCTGGCGAGGCCGCCGGGGATTGATGCGAGATGTTGAACGAGCCAGAGGAAGCAGGTCGTGGCGGCGTCGAGCAACGGGGCCGTCAACAGGGCGCTGGACGGCAATGCGGCGCCGACGACGACTTTGACGAATCCAAACGCCGTGACGATGAAAGCGGGTATCCAAAGGAATATGTTGTAGAGCCATCCGAGTGGTGCGATGCGGTTGAAGTGGTAGGCCGCCAACGGGATGTTTGCGATCCATACGGCAAGCGACGCCGTGAGCGTCAGCCGAATGGCGCGAAGCAGCCCGTTGGTCACGAGTTCGCGCTTTCGTGGAAGTTTGGGCGTCAATGGGATTGGCACTGCGGAGTCGACGGCGGCGTCGAGGGCATCAAGGCGTTGAAACGCCTTGATTCTCCGCGTCAATACTGCGTCAACGACCGGCCGCAAGTACACAATCGAAAGCACGGCGACATAACTGAATTGAAACGCCGGGCGAAACACGTCCGTGGGATCCATCATCAACAGGAGAATTGCGGAAGCGGCGAGCCAGTTGAGCGTGTTGGATTGTCCAGATCGATAGATGCCAAAACAGGCAAGGACGCCGATTGTTCCCGCCCGTAGGATCGATGGTCTCGGTTCCGCCAAAAGGACATACACGATGATCAGCAGCGCGACGATGGCGGCGCATTGTCGATTCGACATACCGGCGAGTCGGGCGAACCACCAGCCGATGAGGGCAAGCCATCCGACGTGGAGACCGCTGGCGGCGAGGAAGTGTGCAGCGCCTGTCCGAATGAACGCTTCATTCAGCGTCTTGTCGACCTGGCTGCGCTGCCCCAGAACCATCGCCGTAAGGACGCCGGCGGCAGGATCGTCTTCCAGTGTCGATTCGTTCAGTAGGAATCGAATGGCCCGGCGACGGAATGAATCGAGAATCTCGGCAAGCCCTTGCGATGCCTGTCGTCGCGTCGTGACGACTGCGGCGGCGTGGTCCGTCGAAAGCGCCGCATGGATCCCGGCGCGGCGATTCTGAAGGGCCCAGTCGCGGGCGCCGGGATTGGCCGGCGGCATCGGTCGATACAGGCGTCCTGTGATCCGCACGTCGTCGCCAAGTTGGGCAAGGAGAATCGGTTCCTTGATGCTGACGTCGATTCGACCGGCGGCATCGATGGACGATTCATTGCCTTCAACGGCATGGACGTCGAGAACGAAGCGGGTCTTTGGCGAAACGGCATAGGCGATCGCCGCGTCGCTCGGCGTTTCAACAATGCGGGGCGGTGTGATGATCCTGCCCGTCACAGTCAGTATTCGCGGCTCATCTTCCGCGAGTCTTGCGATGTGGTGTGGTGGGAAGTACCGCATTTTGACGGCATGTCGGACAGCGCCTGTCGCCGTTGCAAGGAGGATGATGACGGCGATCTGCGCCGTGTGGGATCGGCGACTAACGGCAAGCAAGACGAGAATCAGGCCGACGCAACCGGTCATGGCAACGGCCAGCGGCGGTGACACGCCCAGCGCGTTGTCGATGGAAATGCCGGCGATCAATCCGATGGCGATTGGAAGCAGGGGCGCAGGTCGGCTGTTTCCCCCGGGCGTCTCCGAATGCACTGTCAGCGATCGCGAGACTCATCGTTCGATGAGCGGCCAGAATGCCCTGTACAAAAGAATGAACGTCATCTGCGTGAACAAACCCGCGGACAGCGCGGATGTGCGCGACTGTCCGCCGCGAAGGTTCGCGACAATTGTCGAAAAGAGAATCGTCGCCCCAAGGAGAATAAGGGCGATCATCGGACCTGTGAAGAAATTACCACTGCGGCTGCAATACACGCTCGTCAGGAAGATCGGCAGCGCGGAATACGCAGCCAGCTTCCAAACGCTCAGATGACGGCCAAACGCGCGCGTGAGAGAGTCGGCGTCTTCAGCGGCTCGTCCTGTGTTCAAGGCGATCAATACGCCCCAATGCCCCCACAACGGTGTCAGCAGAAGTGGGCGATAGATCGGACGTGGATACATCCAGTTGAACCAGCTGCGCCAGTCGTCGAGCGAAGGCCACCAGCCGCGCAGCTCCTGAATACTGAGGATGAGCACGAAGTGGCCGAGTAAGACCAGCACCATCAGCAGAATCGAGTTTTGACCGACAATGGGCATGTTCCGATGGACTGCCGACCTGCCTCGCGCGTCTTCGACAAGTCGCATCGCGGCGCGGAGCATGGGACGTCCGGTGAAAACCGCCAAGAGGACGACAATGGCCAGGCTTGGAATCAGCCGCAAACTGCCGATTTCTCCGAATACCTTCCATGTCGCCCGGAATGTACCTACCCAGAGCATGCCGACGAGTAGTCCGATCGGGATCATCGGCCAGGCGCGTCGATCCGTCTGCTGCCTGTCGTCATTGGTTTCTGCCACGTCAAGAAAAAGAAAGCGCAGGCATGCGGCAAAGTCGAGCCAGAGACGTACGAAGATTGGAGGCCGGGATGGGTCGATGCTCATCGGGTGTTGCCCAGTGCCTGTCGGCGCGAAAGCCCGCGACGGCGGCCGCGTTGAGACTAACGATGCCTGTGGATAACTCAAGACCGATCGGGATCGCTGATATTGTAGAGATTATCGGATTTTGCACGTATCATGCGATGATCGGTTCGACGAATCGGGCGTGTCGTTCCGCCAGGGGCGGCGGCGGGCGCTTTAGGGGGCAACAGCGATCAGCATGATGGTAACGCCTCGGGCACATCAATTCCGGCGAATCGCTCCGACGGGCAGACTTTCCCGGCGGGGATTCTGCCCTGTCAGAAATCCGGGCATGACGCACGGGGCTCGGGACGATCGTGTCCGGATCGTGTTGACGTCAATCGCGGCCATCGCCTGTTGGCTTCAAGTCGGCGTCGCCATCGCTCAGAACGACGACCAGGACGTATTGCAGGTGCAGCCGCCGAATGTGGGATTTAAGGTCCTGGTCGACCCTCTTGAATCTGACAACGTCGATTTCGTGGGAGGGTTGCAGCCGGCCCATGATCGCGATGCTGAATCGTGGTTGCGCCGCGCCGCCGAGGCGGCCGAACGCGAGGACTGGAAGCTCGTGTCGGACACACTCGAGCGGATTATTCGCGATCACGGAAGCACGTTGATTCGCGCTTCCGATGGAAGCTATCACTCCGCGATCGAGATGGCTCAGGCCCAGATCGCTGCGCTGCCTGCCGACGGTATCGAGGCCTATCGAATCCTGTTTGATCCGACGGCCAAACGACTGCTTGATCAGGCGCGCGAGAATCACGAGATGAACCTTTTGCGCGAAGTGGCGCGCGTCTACCCGATGACGACGCACGGGCCCGAGGCGCTTGATCTGCTCACGGTGTGGTTGCTCGATTCAATGCATCCTGGCGAGGCGCTGGCATTCCTGAATCGCCTCGAAACACTAAGTCAGTCGCGTGTTCCGATCCGCGAGATTGCGCTGCGTCGTGCGGCGGCCTATGCGTTGCTTGGGCGATCGGATCGTGCGAAGCGAACGATTGACGCGATTGACGATTCGCCGGAAGCCGATTCGGAATTCGGCGCGCGCGTTGCGTCGTTGCGCGCATTTCTCGAGTCAGACGAGGCGAACGGCATGATCCGTTCGCATCGCGCCCGGACGTGGTCCAGCCGAATGGGGCCCACATCGGTCGGGCTCGCGGAGCCATTGGAGCCGCTCATCAGCGTTTCTTCAGGCAGCATGGCCATCCTGCCGTCCAAGGACAAGGCGGATCCGAAGGCGTTTCGTCGTGTTGTTCACGCCCAGGGACGGCCGCCCGTGTGGCAGATTGTGACCGACGCTGAGCGTGTGTTTGTGACGTGTCCCGCCGGATTGATCGCACTCGATCCGGCGACGTTTGAGATACTCTGGCAGGCGCTGCCTCCGACGCGTCCGATCAACAGGCCCGTGCTGGATCATCGATTGCTCGTCGGCGGGTTCGGATCGCGTCGGGTTCCGTTTGAAGGCACGGATCTGCTTGACGACTACTCGACGATGTCGCTTTATCGAGAATACCGTGGGGCCGTGTCGACAGCGAATGGGCTCGTGTTCGTCATTGGTCAGGACAAGGGCCTGAACGAGCGAAACCCGACAAAGGACGGCATCCCTGTCGGACAACCCTCATACGACTCGAGCATCATCGGCAGTGGTAACGCGATTTTCGCCTACCGGGCGGATTCCGGTCTGTTGGCGTGGGTGCGTGGGCGCGGCGGTCCGCGTGATCATCGCCTGACAGACGTTCATTTCTACTGCACGCCGATCGCCTATGGCGACAACATGCTCGTGACCTATGTCAGAAACGGCGACTTGTATCTGGGCGAATTGAACACAGTCGGCGATCTCATCAAGGAAGTCGCCATTGGCTCGGGACGGGTGAATTTCTTCCCGATGTACGCCTTACTGGAACCGACGATCGCGAACGGGAGCGTCTTTGTGCCGAGCGGCGCCGGGCTCCTGACGGCATTGTACGAACATGACCTCTCGCTTCGATGGCTTGCGCACTACGATCGGATCGGTTCACTCTCGTCTTCCGGCTACGATCGCCCGGGCGCGCTGTTCAATCATCCAGCGATGACGCCGAGGGACGAGTGGCTGTCGACGCCGCCGATCCAGGCGGGAACGTGTGTGCTTCTCGCGTCGTCGGATTCCGACAAGCTGCTGGCGTTTGATACGGAGTCGGGCACGCTGCGGTGGTCAAAGGCGCGCGGGGATGATCGATATATCGTGGGGGCGACGGACGACGTCGTGATCCTTGCGGGTAAGTCCATCCGTGCGTTGCGGGTCGAAGATGGAGAACCGATTTGGGCGCACGGGGACGGCACTCGATTTCGGTTCGATTCCGACGAATCCGAATTGTCAGGCGTCGACTCGATGCATCTCTCTGGCCGACCGCTCTTATTCGAGGATCGCGTGTTGGTGCCGACGTTTAACGGCATTGCCGCGCTCGATCTGGCGACGGGCGAGCGTATCGAAGATATGCTCGGACTGGGTATTGTGTTCGGAAATCTGGGTGCGTTTGACGGCTCCTTGTACAGCGTTGGTCAAACAACGATTTCCAAGTATCCCGATCCGCTTCGGGCGCAGCAACTCGCATTGGCGCGTCTTCAGCGGGATCCGAACGATGTCCAGGCGCTTCAGCGTCTCGCCTGGCTGGCGAGTTTGCGACTGGATTGGACGACAGCGCTGGATTGGTTGGATCGCGCGGACGGAGCGATCACGTCGCTGGCCAAAGACTTGTCGTCGGACGCGGATGTCGACAGGGCCAGTCTGGCCGAGGACTCAAATCGTGTATCGCATTATCGCGTCGGCGTATTACTCAAAATGGCGGAAGAGGGCGATGACGAAGCCCGATCCGTGCGATTGAAGGAGGCCGTTGCCGCCGCCCGGCTGCCGACGGATCGCACGGCGGCGGGGCTGGCACTCGCGTCACACGATTTTGCCACGGGGCATGAGGCGGATGCGGGCGACATGTGCGTCAACCTGCTCGTTCAGTCTCGCGGACGGCCGATTCGGGTTGACGACGATTGGCGAATTCAGGATGCGTTGGAAATCGGTCGGCGTCTCAGACAGTTCTACAATCAATCCTCTGAAGCCGGGCAGGCGTCGATCGAGACGGCTCTCTCGGCGGCGACAGGCAAATTGGATTCGGGGCGTGATCTTGCATCACTGGTGCGCATTTCCGATGCCCTTGCATTCATGCCGCTTGGCGCATCGCTGGACTTGAAGATCGCGGATCGTGAACTGGCCGAGGGGATGATCGAGTCCGCCGTCCATCACTTGAATCGCGCGATTCAGAGAACCCGAAATCCGGAATCCCGCCTGGTTGCGATGGTTCGCCTTGCGTCGATCTGTGCCGATCCGCCGGAATTCGTCTCGCAGGATGTTGATACGGCGCGACGCCTGCTTGATCTCTTGACTGACATGGATCCGCTGACGCCCATCGGAGGCGACTTTCGTCGCCGCGAGAACGGCGAACAAATCGAGACGATCGGCCAATTCATCGCCTGGTGTGATTCCAGGCTCGCCTCCCGTTCATCCGACAGGATTCCGGCAATACTGCGAGATTCGCGTCAATTGGCGTTGATCGCGGAGTCTTACGTCGTTCCCGATGTCGGAGAGACGTCCGCCGATCACAACGTGTCCTCTTTCTGGGATTCCTCGACGAATACGGCGGCGACTTTGACTGTGATTCCCGCCTTCATGTCGGATCAGTTTCGCGGAATTCGTGCGGATGCGGACGACGCGCAGATTCATCGTTGGATTCACGATCCGAATATCGTTGCGGAATCGCATTCATCCGATGCGGCCGCCAAAGGGCCGAGACCCATGGCCGTCGATGGGCGCGTTGCCATCCTGGTCGGTCCCGATCAGGCCGAAGCCATCGGATTGGAAACGGGCCGTGTCATGTGGACGCCGATTCCGTTGATTCGACATCTGGGACCGCTGCCGAATCCGCCCGTTGTCAGCCATGCGGGCGTGGCCATTGTGGCGACGGATCCCAATACGATCGTTGCGGCGGGGGCCCGCGACGGCGCCGAACCACTCTGGCGCCGGACGTTTTCCGATCGCGCGATCGGGACGATGCGTATTTCGGACGGACGGCTCATCTGCGTCGACGAATCCGCCGTTCGTGCGTCGGTGCTTGAGATTGATACAGGTCTACTGATTCGAGAGTATCAGATTCCAGTGGGCGAACGCTCGGCGGACGCGAGCAACAACGACGATGCCGACGTGTTCGGCGACATGAGCGTGGAATTGACAGACGTTCGATTGGCCTTCTGTGGATCCTATATTCTTCGCATGCAGGATTCGAAGGTGATTGCCAGGCGCGCCGTGACGGGTGAAGTCGCGTGGGAACTGGCGCTTGGGGACCAGGTTGTCGGTCTCGACAGTCTCGATGGGTCGCACGCAGTCATCTATCACGGAAAAAGATCCGTCAAAGTCGTGAATCCGGTGAATGGGCACGAACTGCTTTCGTTCAACGCGGATGGAATCCGGATACCCCCGATCGATGCGGTTGTGGATCGTGTTGGCGGCGAATCGACGCAGAGATTGCTGTTGTTTTCCAAGCTGGACGATCTGAAATCGGATTTCGTCCTGCGATCGTATCCCTTTGACGACAGCGTTGAGCCATGGAGTCACGAGCTGGGTGATCTCGCGACCATTTCCCCGCAAATGTTGCGGGCGTTGCCTGATGCCGTCGCCGTCGTGACGAACGACGCATCGGATACGTCAGAACTCGACGCCATGGGTGAGAAACGTCTCGTCATCGATGCGAAGACGGCGCCGATGTTGTACTTCATCGGCAAGCGCAACGGACGTCGAATCGGTCCGTCGCCGTACCATTTCTACGAAGGTCGCCTTGGCGCGAAAGCCGAACCCTATGAGG
>JAJDEC010000682.1 GCA_029259995.1 Phycisphaerae bacterium | reverse complement strand
CAGGCCGACGATCAGGTAGGCGATTGACTGATATGTCAGATAGCAGATCACGAACGCCAGTGCGAACGCATAGGCGCGAGGAATAATGCGTCTTGCGTTTCGCCATGTGCCGCGGATGAGCCAGACACACGCGTTCCAGAGGATGGCGGGATTGAGTTTGCTCACGCCGTGGGCTCCGCGCCGGGTTGAGTGTCGAGTCCCATCGCCGCGTCTTCCACAAAATCACTGTGCTCCTCGACGAGTTTCTCGATGGGCGTATTGCCCGTGATTGTCGCCTTGGACAGCGGGAAGACTTTGGGTGCGAAGATGACGTTGTAGATATGAAGGATGCCGACGTGAATGACTGCAAGAAACGCCTCGAACGTGTGCGCGATCGTGGCGAGGCTGATGGCCTTGCCCGTGAGAAATTGAGACGCGTACTGTTCGCCCCAGAGGAGCATTCCGGTCAGTCCAAGCAGCATCGTTCCCCAGAACACGCCGAGATATTCAAACTTTTCCGCCGGGCTGAAGCGGCCGAACGTCGGTCGCTCCTTTCTCAGGAAAAGCAGGTACGCAAAGAGCTGCATTGTCTTGCGGACATCCTGCGGCGAGATCCACATGGGCATCGAGAGCCATGCCTTGACGACGCCGAGGGGTTTGCCGTCGGGGCCCGGTTTTCTCGCACTGCGCAGGCTCGAGAGAACGACTTCCAGCACGTGGACGCTGAATCCGAAGAATAAGAGAATTCCCGACCAGTGATGGACATTCCGGGCGATCGACAGGCCGCCGAACATATCCACAAGGAATGACGCCCATGCGCGATCCGCGAATTTCATCGGGAAGCCGGTCAGGACGAGCGTGATGAACAGGATCGTCAGGCACCAGTGTTCGATTCTTTGTCGAACGCTGAAGCGCTTCAGTCGTTTGCGACCTTCGGCGGTGGCCATCAGATCATTGGCGAGTTTCTCGATTCGATGGCTCGGTCGATGCGTTCGTCCGACGATGATCTGAAGGAGATCAAGAATCACGAGCATGGCCGAGGGACCGAACGTGACAATCGTCAGGAAGATAAACAGGGCGGCCAGCGCGTACTCAAGCGTACCGTGGGCCGACGAGATATCGAGATGGACGGCCGCCGACGCAAAGGCGGGATCGGCGCCGGGATGACACTGGAAGCTTCGACAGGAGTTGGCGATATTGGAGACATGCACGGAAGAAAGTGGATCATTCTGGCCCAGCATCAGGTGTGCGTTTTCACCCGATTTGACGTGACATGACAAGCAGTCGGCGGTCTTGTGTTCGCCGAGCAGCGTCGCTTTTCCGTGAAAACTGCGGACGTAGCTTGCGACGGCGTCGCTCATGCCGATCGCTTCGTTGACGACGGGATCGCTGTGGCAGACGGCGCAAGTCTGTGCGATCTCCATCGGCGTGCGGGACGACTGGAGGCGGCTCATCACATGGTTCAGGCTGTATTCAATATCGATCGGAATCGTGTCGGCGTGACAGACATTGCAGCGATCGATGCCGCGGATTTCGGCGTTCGCCAGCTGAGGCGCCGCATCGAGCGGCAATCGGAAATACGGCTCGTCATGGCAATAGAGACAGGAAGATTGATTCGCCTCGAGGAGCGGGCCGCCCTGGAAGGCGAGGCCGGAAAGCAATTCCTGTGAATGGCTGCTCTCCGCGAGCATGCGCTGGATCGGTTCGTGGCTGAATCGGCGGTCGATTCCGTTCGGATTCCCCAGGTGACATTGTCTTGCGCAATCGACGCGCGTCACGGGTTTGTGCGGGACGACGGCGACTTCGGACTTCACGTGGCAGTCGGTACAGGCAAGTCTTGCGTGGGGACCGCGGCGGCCGTGGCTGTAGTCGGGGTCGACGAAATAGGCATGGAGTTTCTGCGAGTCTTCGTCAATCCGGCCGAGGCCGCGGAATTGATGACACAGCAGGCAGTTGTCGGGATCGTCGGCGATTGCGGGATGCGCAACGACGAGCAGAGTCATTGCAGAGAGGAGAGCGCAGGAAAAACGGCGTCGCATCGTGTTCACTTTCATTTCGCATTCTACGCGCTGTTCGCAGATGCACAAATTGATGCGATTCCCGTTCTGCTTTCGGCCCGTGCGGCGCACGAATGAATGCGTACCAATCGCGTACGAAATGTGTTGCTATCAAAGGTAAACCGCACCATTTTCATCCGGTCAATATGTCGAAGAATCTCGACATTAATACCTTGTATGTCTACAAGGATGTCGATATATTCTCAGGGGTAAAGTAGTGGTCATGGATGTACGACAGCTTTGATGAAGGGACCAATCATGAATCGAACCAAACGCACATTTCGGAGTCCCAGGTCTTACTCGATCGCGGGCATCTGCCTGCTTGCAGCGGGGATCGCCCTGTCCGGACAGGATTGTCCGTTGACGACGACGCCCGTTGGCGATTCCGGGTTGACTGGTGATTTTGTCGGATCGACGCGATGCAGTCAGTGTCACTCCAGCGTTCACACGACGTGGATGTCGACCTTGCACGCGACGGCGCTCGAGACGCTTGAGGCAATCGATCAGGACACGAATGAGAACTGCATCGGATGCCACACGGTCGGCTTCGGGATGGAAGGTGGATTCGTCAGTCGCGCCGTCACCAACGAACTTGCGGGCGTCGGTTGCGAATCGTGCCACGGCCCCGGTCGCGCTCACGTTGAAAACGTGCAGGACGAGAGTCTGCGACCGCCGAAGAGTCTGGCCGCAAGTGTTTGCGGAACCTGCCATACGGGCGAACATCATCCCACGTTCGACGAATGGTCGGAGGCCGGGCATGCGCTCGTGACAGAACACGTTACGGAAAACTTCGAGATGGGCCTGAGCGTGAACAGTTGCGGCAAATGCCACTCGGGTGAATTCTTCCTTCGTTCAATCGTCGGCAATGAGACGCTGGCTGATGACGTGTTCATGGGTCAGACACGTGAAGAGCAAGTCGCCATCACGTGCGCCGTCTGCCACGATCCGCACGAGCAGACGGGCAATGCCCCGACGCCGGAGGATGGTCGCGACTTCCAGCTGCGCTTCCCCGAGGCTGCCAGCCCGACGCCAACGAACACGATTGACGCGGCGACGAACGCTTCGCGATTCAACATCTGCGGTCAGTGCCATCACAGTCGTGGTCGTGACTGGACGGCGACGAGCCGCGGACCGCACCATAGCGTGCAGGCCAACGTCTATGCCGGCGAAATGCCGATGCCGGATTCCGACGATGACGTGACGCCGCTGGTAGCGAGCCGCGTTTCGGTCCACTCCTTCGCGGTCGAACAGTGTGCAACGTGCCACTTGTATCGAGAAGACTTCGAGAGTGATGAAGCCCCGGCGATCTCGGGCCACTCATTCGAAGTGAATACCGCCGGATGTGCGGCGACCGGCTGCCATCCGTCCAACGATCAGGCAACGGCGGCGCTGGCGACGGTGCAGGCGGAAGTGACGGATGCGCTCGCAGCATTCAAGGCGCGGCTGGGTGCCGAGTCGACTTGGGGATATTCCTGTTGTGGCGGACCGGCGGATCAATCGACGATCAGCGACAACATCAAGAAGGCGCGATTCCTGATCAATTACATCGAAGGCGACGGCAGCAAGGGCATTCACAACCCGGATTACGTGCGTGACATGCTGACGGCGATCGATGGCTATCTGGACGATGAAGCCCTCTAGGCATCGTTGATCGAGCAATCGCGGCATCGGCCGCGATGCAACACACGCAAAACCAGGCCTCGCACTTGGCAGACAGGTGCGGGGCCTTATTATTTTGAACGTGATGCGAATCCAACCTATGAACAATCGACGTCATTCGAACCGTCGCGGTAGCGCCGGGCTTGCCTTGTTGTGCCTGTTGATATTGGTCGGCGCCGATTGCCCCGGCCTGTCGTCGGTGCCCGTCGCAACGGAAGGCCCGTTCAACAACACGTCGGACGTGACCAACGACGGCGCCGACTTCGTCGGCGCTGCGGCATGCGGGGCATGTCATTCCGATTTCGCGTCCATGCACTCGCAACATGGACATGCCAACGCGCTGACAGCGATTCGTGGGCAGGCGCCGGCGTTTCCCGACGCGGCCGTTGGAGCCGGCGTTCCGAATCCGCCGATCGGCGGCTCTGACTGGGATGAGATTTCGTATGTCATCGGCGGTTATCGAAAACGGGCAAGGTTTGTGGATCTCAACGGATTCGTGGTTACGAATGGCGCGACTGGCGTGAACGGACAATGGAATCTCGAATTCCCCGCGAACGGAACGACGGCGGGCTTTGTTCCGTTCGAAACGGAACGGACGACGCCATTGCCGTTTGAATTCGAATTGTTGCAGACGCTCACAACCGGGGCGCTGGCGCAGGAGCCTCTGGTTCCATTGTTTCAGGAGAATCGCGAGGGAATTCTCGGGACATTCGTCGAAGCGGGCGTGCAGTGTGAGTCGTGCCACGGTCCGGGTTCGAAGCATCCGCCGGCGCCGGGACGGCGCGACTTGTTCGTGGATGCGACGGGTTCGCAGAGTTGCAACGTGTGTCACAGTGTGCCGTTCGGGACTGCGGAGACGGGGATTCCCGCGTCGGACGGATTCGTTGTGCCGCAGGCGCAGCACCAGGAGTTGCTGTCGAGCGGCGGGCATTCGGGTTTCTCCTGTACGTTCTGTCACGATCCGCATGTGTCCGTTGCGTATGATCGATCGAATGCGATTCGCAACGCATGCACGGCGTGTCATTCGTCCATGAACATGGCGTTGCACGACGGAAAAGTGTTCACGCGCGGCGACTATTCGGAGACGTTGTCTTGCGAAAGTTGTCATATGCCCTTTGCCGTTCGCGAGGCGTCGAACGCCACGGACGTGGTCGTCGGGGACGTCGGCCGGATGGCGGATACACGTTCGCACATCTTCCGGATCAATCCTGCTGACACCGATTTCACGACGATGTTCAGTGACGACATGATGTCGGTGCGTCTGGACGCGGAAGGTCGCGCAGGAGTAACGATCGACTTCGTTTGTTTCCGATGTCACAACGGGATCGGTGCGTTCGAGATTCGCTCGGACGTGGCAGCGGACGTGGCGCTGGATATGCATACCTTGCCGGGCGCGCCGTAGGGCTCGGGCAAAAAAAACTCCAGAATATTTCAGGCAGCGTCAGATTCCTGAGTGGTTGTCGTCGTTTTCGGATTTCGGACACGCAGATGTCTTTGCATGGACGTTTGCGCGGGTTAACCCCATCTGTGTCAATGCGTTCCGCGCGAGATTGCAGAAAACCGGCAGGCGCAAACTCGCACAAACTCGCGCAGATTTCTGATTGGTTGGCACGCCAGTGAATTGAACGACTCGGACATCTCTTATCAATGGGATGGAATTGGTCGGCGCTTCGTGGCGGAGGGGGAGTTTCGCGGCCTGGGGCTCAGATATCAGATCTTAGATTTGAGATCTGAGATTTGGAGCCTGGGGCTTCATTTTTCAGACTCACGTCTGAATCAAACGGACCTTCGACCATTGTCGCGTGGTTCTTCCGGCGATGCTGGATGAGTTGGGCCATGATGCTGACGGCGATTTCGGGGACTGTGATCGCGCCGATGTCGAGACCGATGGGCGTGTGGACGGCGGCAATGCGTTCGGGCGCGACGCCGGCCCTGGCGAGATCGTCGAGGATGAGGCGGCTTTTTCGTTTGCTGCCGATGAGGCCGATGTAGCCGGCGCTGCTGCGGATGATGGCGTCGACCGCTTCGTGATCGTGTTTGTGTCCACGCGTGACGATGACGACGAAGCAACCTTGATCCATCGGATAGTTGCGAAGGGCGCTCGCGATGTCGTCGACGATGAGATCGGCTTGGGCGTTGAAGCGTTCGCGGCATGCGTAGTCGGCGCGGTCGTCAATGGCGACGACGTGGAAGTCGAGATCGGCAGCGAGGCGTGCGACGGCCTGACCGACGTGGCCGGCGCCGGCGATGATCAATGTCGGCGGGACTTCGAGGTTGATGCGGTATTCACTCGTGGCGTTGTCCTCGCGGATGGCGATCGGCATCTGGGCGGGCTTGCGGGCCTTGGCGTCTCTTAGGGCATCGCGATAGGGCGACACATTTTCTTTCGTGATCGGTTGCACGCCGATGTACATTTTTCCACCGCAGATGAGACCGTTTTCGAAGCCGTCTTCCTGATCGAGGAGAAAGTCCATCATTTCGCCGTGGTCTTTTTCGAGAAAACCGAAGGCGCGCTTGCGGACTTCGTTTTCGACGCAGCCGCCGCCGAGTGTACCGATGGTTGTCATGTCGGCGCGGACGAGCATGGCGGCGCCGGGGGATTGGGGTGTTGAGCCCTTGGTGCGCAGGACGACGCAGAGGGCGGCGGGGCGATTCGCATCGACGTCGGCGACGAGGGTTTCGAGGACGGGGAGGAGTTCGCTCATTTCATGTTGTTTCGCGTTGCGAGGTTGGTGTAACGCCCTTTCAGGGCTTGGATTTTCTTGTTTGTCGCAGACCACGGGTTTCGTTTCGACCGCGTCGCGGTCTTCACAGCACCCG
>JAJDEC010000681.1 GCA_029259995.1 Phycisphaerae bacterium | reverse complement strand
AGCGCGTCGCGGAAGAGATTCAGCAGCTGGGCCGCAAGGCCAGATTCTATCAATGCGACGTGTCCGACCCGGCCGAGAACGACAAGCTTGTCGATCAGTTGAACGAGGACTTTGGCACCATCAAAGTCGTCGTCAACAATGCGGGCATCACGCGCGACAAGTCGTTCCTGAAGATGGATCGAAAAATGTGGCACGACGTGCTCGACGTCAATCTGACGGGCCCGGCCATGGTCATCCATCGACTCGTCATTCCGATGATGGAAGCGGGCGGCGGCCGAATTATCAACATCACGAGCATCGTTGGTCAGATGGGTAACTTCGGCCAGGCCAATTACGCCGCCGCCAAGGGCGGGCTGATTGCCCTGACGAAGACGCTGGCACGCGAATTCGCGAGAAAGAACGTGACCGTCAATGCCGTCGCGCCGGGCTTCATCGAGACGGACATGACTTCGGAGATTCCGGCAGCGGGATTGAAGAGCGTATGTGATCTGACGCCGATGGGCCGCCTCGGAAAGCCCGACGAAGTCGCGGCTGCCGTCGTCTTCCTTGCGTCGCCCCAGGCGTCGTTTATCACGGGCGAAGTGATCAGCGTGAACGGCGGAATGTACATGTAGTGTCGACGGACGGGAGTGGCGGCCGTCCCCGCGTTGTGCACAGGTTATCGCAGAGCGCTGCGACGCTCCTTGGCGTCAATGAGACGATCCCATCTAGGCCAGTCCACCCGATCGACGCTATTCCAATGACTTGACAATTCGAAGTTGCGTCGTGCACATC
Source organism: Phycisphaerae bacterium (assembly GCA_029259995.1). Lineage (GTDB taxonomy): Bacteria > Planctomycetota > Phycisphaerae > UBA1845 > UTPLA1 > ECT2AJA-110-A. The sequence continues at coordinate 9,070 of JAJDEC010000681.1, read as the reverse complement.
AGGTCATGGACGCCGTGCGCCGTCTCGCGATCCTGGCTGACGATTTGTATCACGGGCTTCGTGTGCTGATTCGGATTCGCCCGGATGACTTTCGCGGAGCGACCGTCTTCCAGCTCAACGAAACTTCCCGTCGGGAACAATGAAATGCAGTCCAATAGCGCCCGGACGACGACGCTTTCGTGTCGTCCTGCCCCGCAGTCATACAGAATCGTCTTGATGGCTTCATACGGCGTATGCGCCGATCGATAGGGACGATTCGACGTCATCGCAACATAAACATCCGCGACTGACACGATCTTCGCATAGGCGTGGATCGATTGATCCGCTCGACCGCGCGGATAACCCGTCTTGTCGATCCGCTCGTGGACCTGAAAACCCAGAAAGATGACATCGCGTGGCAGACCGGCAATATTTGACAAGTAGTCCACCGTGTACGCCGGGTGCTTCCTGACGACTTCCATCTCGTCGTCCGTCAGCGGTCGCGGCGCGCGCCGAATTGCAAGCGGCACGCGCAGCATGCCGATGTCCTGAAGCATGGCGCCCAGGCCGACTTCCAGAACCCGTTCCCGCCGCATGCCGAGCTGCGTGGCGATAACCATGCTCAGCGCGGCGACGTTGACGCAGTGTTGATAAAGGTATTCGTCGGGCGCCGATCGGAGGCTGAGGATCGTCGGCAGCAGATCCATGTCGATGGCGACCATGTCTGCGAAATCGCGGGCGATGCGATGGAGTTCCCGATCCGAGACTTTGCCGCCTTTTTCGAGCTCTTCACAAAAGCCCGTCATGTCGTCCGTCGCCGCGGCGTGACGTTCACTGCCGCGCTTCGCGCGCCGGTTCAGTTCTTCCAGCGTTACGCGCGGCCGTCGCGCCGGATCCAGCGGCCGAACGTCGAGCCGCGTGAAATCGGGACGGAGCATTTCGGATTCAAGCCGGACGATCGTCGATTCATCGACTTCCAGCGTCTTGATGGGGGGAGGCGTATCCCACGTCTGCACGTAGCGGATCTGCCATCGTCGCAGCAGTCGCAGAAAGTCCCGCGTCACAACGGTTCCGGCCGCGAGGAGCAGAACGCCGTCCTGGTCATAAAGGCCGGTCGCCAAATGCTGACCGACAGTTAATCGGGCGACATTCAGCACACCTTCCGCGCTCGTACGCGGTTGCGATGGGCTTTTCCCGGAATCTGGGGATGAAGGAGCTGCCTTCCCTGACACGCATTTCTCCGGCGATGGACGAACTCGTCCACGACACGTCTGACGGTTGGTTTCGACACAGTGCGTATCGGAAAGATCAGGCAGGCCCAAGAGTTATCGTCAGGGCGCTGGCGTGTCCGGCGCGGAGACGAGGCCGTGACGATCGTCGCGGCGAGGATCCTCAGAATGATGTCAATTTCGTCTTTGGCTGCAGTTTGGCAAGACAACGGCCGGAAGGCTAGGATTACGGGACAATCGGCAACTCAACGATAGCGTCGCCTTCAACGCGGCACGCGGTTAAGGAGAACCCAATGCGAATGACTCGACGCGGCATTTTCTGCGCATGTTTATTGACCTTCAGTTTTTTCATTATCGGGTGCTCGAATCCGAACGTGACGATGGCGAATTATCAGCGAATCGAATCGGGCATGTCGCGTGCGGATGTCGTCGGCATCATGGGCAAACCGGATGATGAAGACTCGGGCGGCGGGGGCATCGCGGGATTCGCGGCGACGGGCACCAAGCTCGAATGGAAGAGCGGCGGCCGCAAGATCATCGTGACGCTCGTGGATGACCGCGTACTTGTGACTCTCAAGAAGGGCTTCTGACTCGCGCTGTCGATCAGTCGAAGACGACCGTCTTGTTGTTGCTGACCAGAATCTTGTCTTCGACATGATGCCGAACGGCCCGGGCGAGCACCGTTCGTTCCAGATCCCTTCCCTTGCGGATGAGATCATCGACCGTGTCGCGATGATTCACCTGCATGGTTTCCTGCGCGATAATAGGCCCTTCATCAAGCTGATCCGTCACGTAGTGACTCGTCGCGCCGATGATCTTCACGCCGCGATCGTACGCCTGATGATACGGCTTCGCGCCCGCGAACGCGGGCAGGAAGCTGTGATGAATGTTGATGATCCGATTCGGCATCGCTGCGACGAACTCGGAGGAGAGTATCTGCATGTAGCGGGCGAGGACGACGAAATCGATCTCTGCATCGTCGAGAATCGCCTGCGTTGCCTGTTCCTGGTCGGACTTGTTGGCAGATGTGATTTTCAGTTGGTGAAATGTGAGGCCCAGTGATTCGACGTCCCGGCGGAGCGTGTCGTGATTCGAAATGACGCAGGGGATATCCACCGCCAGTTCGTCCGTCTTCCAACGCCACAACAGATCGTTCAGACAATGGCCGGCCTTGCTGACGAAGATCGCCATGCGTTTCGGCCGATCGCCCCAGGCGACGCGCCACTGCATGTTGTAGCGGGCCGCCAGCGCCTGCCAGGCGGCCGCGAAATTCGACGGCGTGAGCTGAAACCCGGCGGCGTCAATCTCGACGCGCATGAAGAATTCGCCGTGCTGCTTGTCGGAATGCTGATCGGCGTCCAGCACGTTGCCGCCATGCTCGGCGACGAACGACGTGACGGCGGCGATGATACCGCGGGCGTCGGGGCAGGAAATCAGCAGTCGTATCGTCTTCATGATCGGAAGCAGCCTCGGAATCGCAAAATCCACCACGGTCGTATCGGGCATCTTACAAGCTGAGTTGAACACCGTCAGATTGGCGGACGTTACTCAGCGCCTCGCGTCGGGGTGCCATGCTTGCCCTTCAAGGCAAGCATGTGGCGGCGATTCGCGGATGCGTTGTGGGATCGACCAATGAGAGGCGAATTGCCTTCCTGCATGCTCCCCTTTGAGGGGGAGCATGGCACCCCGCAATGTTGCGGGTATCGAGCAGTTGCTCTGCGTCGGCACTGCTTGAGAGCAGTGGCACCCGCGGCCGTTACCTGAACAGCTTCGCGGCATCCGCGCCTTGTTCCAGATCCAGCAACAACTGCTTGCGCCAGAGACCGCCGCCGTAGCCGCCGAGTTTTCCGCCGGCGTTCACGACGCGATGACACGGAATGATGATCGCGATCCGATTGGCGCCGTTGGCCGTGCCGACGGCCCGCTGCGCGCCGTCGCGCTTGATTCGTTTGGCGAGCGTGGCATAGGCGATCGTCTCGCCGTAGGGAATCTTCAGGAGTTCATTCCAGACGGTCACCTGAAACGGCGTGCCCGGGTAGTCGAGCGGCAGATCGAACGATTGCCGCTTGCCGGTGAAGTACTCCTTCAACTGCCGCTCGGCCGCGCGCGTCTGCTTGTTCTCGCCGGGAACAACGGCCGTATCGAATCGCGAGCGCAACGTCCTGATCTGCACTTCCAGCGCCCGGCGATCCGAAAACTCCAGCAGGCAGACGGCGTCGTTCGTTGCACCGAGGATGAGGCGACCGACCGGCGTCTCGATCATCTTCGCGACGATGCAGTCCTTCTTCGCCGCCGCGACAGGCGCTTTGCCGAACGTTTTCTCGAACGCATCGCGAAAACCACTTTCGGATTCGTACCCATGTTGCAAACTGACAGTCGTCACTTTCTCTCCCTCCCGCAGGCGCGCAAAGGCAGTGCCCAGTCGCAGCGCCCGTTGATACGCCTGAAACGTCATGCCGTAGTTCTGCTTGAACCAGCGCCGCGCCCGAGACGGATCGATGGAAAGCTTGCGAAGCTCAAAGTCGCGCATTCGATCCGGCGCGCGGGATTCGACGGCCTTGAACAGCCGATTGACCCATTCCGGCGGGCGCCCGTTGGCGTCCATCGGGCGGCATCGCTTGCATGCACGATAGCCTGCGAACAGGGCTTCGCGAACGCCCGGAAAGAACTCGACGTTTTCCGGTTTGGGCTTGCGCGCCGGGCAGTCAGGGATGCAGAAAATCCCCGGTGTCCGGACCGCCCCGATCAACACGCCGAGGTGAGACGTGTCTCGATCGACCATCGCGCGAAGCATCTCGCGTGGCGATGGCAGTTTTCTGTTGGTTCCCGTCTCATTAGCCACAAACAGGGACCGTATCGCACGACAAATGCCGCCGCCACCGATTTTTGAGCGCGGAACTTGAAAAGGCGTCTGGGCGTCTTCTGGAGGATCAGGAAACGACGAAGCGCCTATGGTCCGGGGCGCAGTTCGTACAGGATCGTACCATCCGCCGCGGTACCGATGATCGAAACATCAGGGGGCGCCGGATTCTCGCCGCTCGGCTGCGGAAACACACTGACTGTTTCTACGCGACCGTCGAATGGGAATCGAATTGAGAAGGAAAGGGAATCGTTTGCGGAAGTCTCCACGACTTCCGGAATCGAGGCGGCGTCCGCGGCCGGCACGACGATCGCGAGAAACACGATGTCGTCTCCGGAAGCAACTCCCTCCATCGTTCGATGACGCAAGATCGATGACGGACCGTGCCCCGTCAGTTGATGTCGATACGTTTCTCCGTCCACGTCAAATCGCTCGCGCACGATTGTCGAACCGGCGGAACTGGCAAGCCAAACATCGAGTGACGCGCCCGACGGACGAGTCCATCGCGCCGAATTGTGCGTGAAGTCGAACATTCCGCCCGTGCCGCCCTGCGATTCATCAACGCCGGCGTTTCCGTGAAGCAACCATGAGAAGGTACGACGAACGCCGCCGGCGGATAGTGACTGCGAATGCAGGGAGTCCACGATGACAAAATGATCGTGTCCCGGCATGAACACAGTGCGATGCAATGCCATTCCGGCGTAGCTGGTTCGCACGCTGCATCGTGGGATCGGGCCTTCGAGTACGGCGTCTTCCAGGAATGCATCCTGATCGACGAGGAGCGGCTGATTTCCGATCTGAATGAACGCAGGCCCCTGATTGTCCACGAGAATCAGATTGTGACATTCCGGCTTGTTGACGAGTGTGTGGTTGGCAAAATCGATGTAGCCGCTGTCAACGGCGAGCTGTTCGCCGAATGCTTCGATGAGAAAGCTCGTGTTGTCCGGATGTTCGTGACCAAAGCCGGACGTACGGGCTTGTCCGTGTTCGCCGAGCAGCAGCAGGTAGACCGCGTTCTTTTCCCAACTACTTCGCAATACGGCGTTTCCCGACTCGGGCAGGGCGATGCAGGGATTCGACATCGGCGGATCGGGCACAACTCGATCATCATGCCAGCAGATCGATCGGCACAGATCAAAAAACGGACTGCCGGCACGCTCCCAATCCCACGCGAATCGACCGGCGTCTTCATAGGCGGAAGTCAGGTAGTGGACAGGAAACTGGGAAAGCGGCGCGTCATCGAAATTGGGCAGATGCCCCGCCGGCGTTCGGATCTTCGCCAGCCATTCGAAGTTGGTTCGAAATCGAGGCAAAGCGAACAGGTCATCCTGAAGCAGATTCCGCAGTGCGAAAAACATCGGCAGCGTATTCTCGGCCGAGTAATTCATGTAGCTGCAGCCTTCGGCGAACGCGCCCTCATCGCAGATCTGCACGTCGAGTGAACGCAGCGTTTCATCGTATGCATATCGATACCACGCCTTGAGTTCATCGGGCGTCACCTCGGACGTGCCGTCCGCAATCGTCATCGTGCACAGTGTCAACGCGGCATATTGTCGGATGGCCCAGTTGTTCCGCGTGAAGTCGTACCAGAAGGGCCGATTGTCACGAAGCCAGCGGGCCATGTCGGCGATGTGGTTTCGGATCGTCGCGTCGTCCACGGCATTGATTTGCCATGTCAATTCGTCTGTTTCAGAAGCGACTTTGAGCAGGTCGTAGGCTTCGCAGTAGCGGGGCACGCGGCTGACGAATGCGTGATGACCGTCGTTGGTGGTCACGGAATTGTCGAGAAGCGGCGTTTCGGCGAGGAGTCGGGCGGCGCGATTCGCCAAAGTCTCGTCGCCCGTCAGGACGTAGCAGAGCGCGGCATTGCGCGCGAGGCGGACACGTTCACCGGCGTCGGTTGTCGCGGCGATGTCACCGTCTGTCGGACAGCGGCGTTGAAGCTGTTCGAACCATGTCTTCGCGGGCTCGCGTGTTGTGCGAACGCGGATTGTCTCGATCTGGTCCTGTGTAGCGAGAATAAAGGGATGGGATTCGCTTGCCAGTGATTTGATCGCAGAGGGCAGGGGGGAGGGCTCGGCCGTTGGATGCGAGGGCTCGCATGCGCCGGCGACGAACAGCGCAAGCATTGATGCCGTAATTGCAAATCCGAGGCAATTGGCGCGGGTCGCGCGGGCGGGGGGCTCATATGCAAGCGACCGAAGATGTTGCGTGTTTGCGGCGCGCATGAATCGGAGATTACACGCGACGACGGGAACATCGGCAACTCGGGGGAATGGCGTCTGTATTGTGTGCCGCAGGGACTCGAGTGGTCACAGTTCCGCGTCGTTCGTGGCGTCTGAAACCGAGCGCATTCACGCTGAAAGTGTGATCTTAAGAAGCCCAGGGCACGCGAAGACCGCGAAGCGGTCGAAGTGCAGCCCTGGGTTTGATGCAAAAACCGCAATGAAGTCCTGAAAGGACATTCTATGCGATTCGCACGCAGTGCATTTCCATCCCCGCAGGAACCCGCTCTCAGATCGTTCTGTCAGGACTCAATGACCTCCTGAAAACCCAAACCCCGGGCGGCCTGAAGTTCGCATTTGCAACATTCACTTGTCCGGCGCTTTCGCAGGCCGGCCCTACAGGTCTGTTCGACGTCGCTGGCGCGACTTCGTCTATCTAGGAAAGAGGAACGAATCGTTGACTCACAGACGCTCGAATCCGGCGCCTGTGATGACGGCACAACAAACTTGACGAGGCTCATCTTGGATGATCCCTTCTGTGCCCTCACTTAGTCCGAGTGATCCCAATGGGATTCGAAATTTCTGCGGAACCGGGCGAACAGGCGGCGATTGTTCTTAATGATGACGATGTTCTCGGCGTTCCGCGACTCGGCGGCCTTGGAGTAGTTGTAAGAGCCCGTGATGATCGTCGTATTGTCGACGAGAATGATCTTGTTGTTGGCCGTGGCGTGATCTTCGTCGAAGCGGACATTGACGCCGCCTTGTTTGAGCTTCTTCCACTTGGAGTAACGCTTTTTCTTCTGCGAGGAGTCCATGATGAGCGTAACGTCAATCTCGCGCTCTGCGGCGTCGATGAGGGCATTGGCGATCTGATCGGACGTGAAGATGTAGGCCTGGACGTGGATGGATTTGCGCGCGGATTCGATCTCGGAAATGATGCGACGGGCGCAGCCGCCGTCAGGAGAGAACAAGACATCGATCGAGGATTCGCGATCGTCGCCCTTGGGGCCCGCCGAAGCGTTGGTGGCGCCGTGTGCCATCCAGAGGCTTGCGGCGATGGCGCTCGACAGCAGCAAGAATCGATGGGGCTGCAATGTGTGGGGCGTGTCTCGCATGGTTCCGGCTCCTTCCGAGATGTCGTGATTGCGTTGCTGAATTGACTGACAGACGGGTAGAATAAAGCGCCTGATCGGGCCGCCGCCAGAAGAAAATCTCATCGAGTGTCAGCATGTTGGCACTATTTCTGACATATTGCGCAGCATGGCGCGCGGATGGTGACAGACGGTTGTCGGCGATCGGGGAGCGAGCGAGCGTTGGAAAAGGTGGACTTGACGAGGCTGGTTGATGGGCCTTTCGAACTGCCGCTCGATCGCGCTGCGTTTGCCGAGGCGCTGCGGAAGGGGCTCGGGCGGGCGTTGATGCATGTGCGGGCGCGTGGAGCGGCGGGTGTTGATGCACTCGTCATCGATGCGTGTGTCGATGACAAGACGCTCGATTCACAGAGTGAGCCGGAGCGCTGGCCGTGGATGACGGAGATCGTCGACGCAGCCGGAATGTGGGCGCTGACAGCGCCGGCGATCATCAACATGGTTGAGTCGTTGACGGAACTCAACGAACGTGACCAAGACCATGTGTGCAATATCGCGGCGGTACTCGCCAAGAGAGGATTCAGTGATGCGATGCGTGCACTGTACATGGCGTTCGATCGGAGTTGGCGATGGGATGACCCCATCGCGGCGACGCAGGCCATCAAACTCAACGCCCGCGACGGATTGCTTCACGTCGCCAGACGATTGGGACAACTGGCTCAAGCTGATCAAAGTGACGATCTTGAGTTAGCGCCCTTATGGATTCTGGCTTTGGAATTCGAGTCGAAAGGCGATGCCGAGCGAATTCTCGAAGAAGCGGCGAGTAGCGATCGTGATATTCGCGCGTACCTGGCATGGTGGCGGGCGACACAGCGACGCAATTCTCAAGACGCAATGCCTCAGTCAGCCGAGACGCGCGACGGGTTGCTACGATCGATTACGGCCACGGAAATCATCGAGCGCATGCGGACAGGCAATCCCGTATTGTGGGGCGGCCCCTTGATGGCATGGGCGAAAATTGCCAGCGACGCGGCGCTTCAGCAGATTGCAGACGCCATATTCGCGGAGACCGACGAGAAGCGCTTGCGACAATATCTGTGGGCATTCCGGCATCGTGGACTTCCATCCCTGACGCCGGAGTTTCTCGCCTATGCCGATCACGAGAACGAATTCCTGCGAAACGCGACGCTCATCGCGTTGAGCAATACACGGCATCCCCTGGTGCGTGAGTTTGCGATGCGGCGCATGGCAAGAGAAGATAAGTCGTTCCGCGATCTGTCGCTCCTTTGCCGAAACCATGAGCGGGATGATCACGTGATGATCGAGGCGATGCTCGAAGTCGCCGGTGACGTGCACGATGCCCACGACCTTGTCTATTCGCTGATTCGCATCTTCAAGGAGAATCCTGTGGGCGAGGCCCAGCCATCGCTGGTGTTTGCCTATGAACATTCGCCTTGCATGAACTGCCGGAAGAAGGTAGTCGGATTGCTCTTGGGGCAGGGCCTGGCGCCGGCTTGGTTGGCTGAGGAATGTCGATTCGACGCGAATGAGGAGATTCGGGAACTCGTGTTGGGAAGCGGCTAGGTATTCGCAATACCACTGGAAGCGAGGCGGCATCAAGCAGAGCCTCGCTGTCCTCAGCGTGGCGGAAGGCGATATCTGCGTCGCCGCGGCAAACGTCGCCGTGAG
>JAJDEC010000069.1 GCA_029259995.1 Phycisphaerae bacterium | reverse complement strand
TCCTTGGCGGCCAACAGCGCGTCACCCAACGCTACATGACTGTGAGAGACACTTCCGCCGCGACTGACTGCATTTCGCGCGTGGACCACGGCATCGACGTTGCGCCCCAGCTTCAGGCAGCAATGTGAAAGGTTGATGTGCGGGCCGAACGTCTTGTCATCAATGCGAACGACTTTGTTGAGGATTTCCAAAGCGGGATCGTATCGCTTCGACTCGATCAAGATTGCCGCATAGTTATTCAGGACGGCGACATCGTCCGGGTACTCGTCGAAAAGCTGCCTCAGGATCGTTTCCGCACCAGCCAGGTTTCCCCGCCGAAACTCTGAAACCGCACGGGCGATCCGGCCGCTCCGGGATATTCCCAGATCCGCCGCACGGCCCGACAACGGATCACTCATGGAACGCGGCTCGGCCGAGACGCCGAGTTGAAGTTCCTGCAGTGCGCCGTCACGGTCTCCGACACCGCGAAGGGCGAGCCCGAGTTGATGGTGGGCCGCCGAATAATCCGGATCCAGCTTCAGGGCGCTTCGTGAAACATCCCGCGCCTTCTCATGCCGATCCATTCGATTCAGGACATCCGCCAGGGCGACAAGCGGTTCGGCCGCATTCGGAACCCGTTTCGAAGCGCGTTCGAACTGTATCGCGGCGTGGTCAAAGTCGCCGGACTCGGCATATGAAACGCCCAGTTCATAGTTGATCGCCGCAAATGCGCCGGCGCGATCCGCCAGAGACTTCAGCAGCGCCGCAGCCGACTCCCGTTCGCCGATCTCTCGCATCGACATTGCTCGATGGAACGGCCATACCAGGTTTTCGCCATCCAGCAATTCGGCGTTTTGAAAACAGGCGACGGCCTCATGTTGGAAACCGTTTTCCGCATAGAGAAGACCCAGATCGCCGTGTGACTCCGCGCTGTCCGGGCGCGCCGCGACTTGCGCGACAAAATTGTCGATGGCGGCGAGCAGCTTCGGACTGGCATTACCTGGATCAGTCGGTCGCACGGGCGGGAACGACGGCGAGCGCGCCACATAGGCGACGAGGCATACGCCAAGGACAAGAACGCCGCCGACAATCAACGGCCATCGCCGTCTCGACGTCGTCGGCTCGCGCCTGGATCCTGCGGAGCGCGCACCTTTGCCCCCATGCGCGCGATCACGCTGACTTCGTTTTCTGGACATGTCAACTCGCCTCAGAACTGTTTCGCCCGGTCGGGGACGGCTACACACAGGTAGCAATTCTCGGTTGGGCGCTCTCGATCGAATGATCCAGCGCACCCGGTATTGCGAGCAAAATGACTAAGAAACCTTCCCAAGCTTCCTTGGCGCATCTTACCGGGGGGATCATGCCGATTCAATCAATTGCCTCGAATCTACCGTCCGGAATCCGTTAACGGACGCAATCGAGCGCGGAACGGTCGCTGATCCCGGTTTCGAGCATGTGGCGGAATTTTCTCGTGGGCGTCACTCGGCTCAGCCCCGACGGGGTAGCCGGGCATGCCGTGCCAGGGCAGCGGTTCAACGGTTTTCCCCGTCGCCGAGTTCAGATCGCCATCCTTCAGCCAGCCGTCCGTATGAACGATAAAATCTCTCACCCATCCGTCGGGCGGTTCCGGCACGCTCGCAGCATCGAACCACATCAGCACTTCGTCTCCAGCCCCGACAATCACGTAGTCGTCATCGATCGTCGACAGCGCCTGCGTCACATCGCCGAGCGGTGTGTATCCGCCGATCAAATCGCGCCATTGTGCAGCTCGGTCCAGCGCATCGTATTCCGGAATCCGCGGTCCGCCGGGATGCAGCGGATACTGAAACGAGATGCCGCGCTCTTTCAATTCCGCGCGATCGACTTCCAACTGCGTCGTCCGCAACTCGAAGTCCTGATCGCCGATCGTGTAGAAGACGCGATCCCAATAGATGCAGAAATTTGTCTGCAGTCGTACGCGATGATCCTCATTCCGAAACTCGCCTGTGAGGTCGACGGCGATCGTCTTCGACTTGCCAGAGGGAAATCCGACAACCACATCCGCGTCGATCCATGAGCCATCCTCGGCGATGACCTGAATTCTCGGCATGTCGGGCGAGACTTTCGGATTTTGCGACACCGCAACATTCGTACTGGCATCCGTCGGCCAGAGCCATCCCTGCAGAAACAGCCGCACGGCCTCATATTGATCGAACGCACCCAGATCCAGGATCAAGTCATGCGGCTCGACGAGCCCCTGGTATCGCGTCTGCTCAAAATCGTCGACATAGCGGCCGTCGAGCAATGCCAATTCCGCAAGCACGTCCCGGCCTCGTTCGTCCGTCGCGCTGAGCGGCTGTCGAGCCTCCCTGACTTGGAGTATCTCGAATGGCGGATACGGCGGCATCAGGCACTTTTCATCCGCGTAGACACTCGTCCCGGCGGGATGATCGATCACGAGCAGACGGCAGTAATCGAAGTAGGACGTCTCCCAAAGCTCTTCCGTGAAACTCAACCAGTACGCGCCGTCCCTGGGAATCAGCCGATCGCCGTCGATCTTGAAGTAATCATCCGCCGTGCCGTGATGACCGTAGACGCCCTGCATGATCGACATCCCCAGCGCGCTGCGCCAGAGGACATCCGTCGCAAAGACAAATCGCTCGCCGTTCCAGACATAGAGATAAGGGCACGATCCCTTGAGCGTCTGTTCCTCGACGATCGTACGATTCGCCGCGAGGGCGATCGCGCTATTGGCGCGATATTCGAGATTCTGGTAGTTACCGTTCGGCCAGACGACACGCATCACGTCGGCCTGCGAGTAGGGCCCCAGACCGAAGTGCGTCGTCCCGGATTCGACATGGCGCTTCTGATACAGTGAGCCACTGCGCAGCTCAATCGTGCTGCCGAGCCCGAGGGCGTTGAATCGGGAGTCGCCCGTATTCAGACCGACGAGCGAGACGCGCAACCAGTTGCCGCCATTTTCCGTCTTGTTGAGAAACGCCTCGCCATGACTTGAGATCAAGTCGACACAACCATCCCAATCGAGATCGACGGGCAACAGCGTGCTGCCTGCGGAAACGACGATATCTTCGCGATTCGATTGACCGCCGCCCCGCACGAAGACGGCGTCGAGCTTGCCGTTGTTGTCGTAGTCCGCAATCGCCGCGCTCGCCGGATGCCCTTCGACGAAGAGGCCCTCGACGGATTTCATCGCGAACTCCGGACCGAAGGCGATCCGCGATCCGAACGTCACGTCGATCAATTCCAGCCAGCCGTCGTTGTCCATATCGGCGACGGCAGGCGGCGCCACGTAGGTCCTCTGCACGAGCGCGAGCGACGTCGTCACATCTCGAAAGCTCGCAAGCCGCTCGTTTGAGATCACATGAATTGAGTACGGACCGTCGCCCGACGTGATGAACAGATCGACATCGCCATCATCATCCAGATCGAGCGTACGAATCGACTGAATATTCGCAATGTCCATCGGAAGACCCGGACGCGATTCGATCCGCGTCAGGGCGCCTTCGCCGTCGTTCTGATCGAGATAGAGCCGCGACGCATCCCAACGCAACAGGTCCAGATCGCCGTCGTTGTCGTAGTCGAATGGCTTCGCGCCGTTGGATGCGCCGGTCAGCCCGATGGCGCTGGTTACATCGTCGAATCGTTGCGCGGCCGACTGCACGTAGTACCGATCGCCGGAATCGCTCGACAACAACAAGTCCATTCGTTTGTCGTTGTTCAGGTCCAAGAATGCGACATCGATACAAGGCGGAGCGTCCGCGAGCCCCGCTTCCTTGGTTGCGTCGACATAGGCCCCGTCCCGCCGCAGGAGGATTCGCAGCCGCCCCACCGCGTCGATCAACGTCAGCGCGGGTGATCGATCGGCCGAAACGGAACCCACGACGATGCGTCGAATCGATTCGTTGTCGGCGACCGGCGGAATCAACGTTCCCGTTTCGACTTTCTCAAATCGAATTTTTGCTGCGATCCCGCTCGACGGATCTCCCGTCAGTCTCCAGATCGGATGTCGCACGGGGGCGGGCGATTGATCGGCTGTCGAACCGAGCGCGATGACATCCGCCTTGTAGCGATCCGTCGCCAACATGAGATTCCGCGTTCGAACGACGATCGACTGAAGCAGCGCCATGTCTTTCCTCGCCACGGCGTCGTCCAACTGATCGAGAGACGCGCGAAGATTCTCGGGCGTCTCGGGGATCAACGCCAGCGCACGGCGAATGTACTGATCGGCGAGCGTGGCGTCACCGGATTGCGCCGCCACACGCGCCGCCGAAAGCAGCGCCGCCAGATTCGTGGGTGCAACGCGCAAGAGCGCAACGCGTTGGTTCAGACCGTATGATCCGTCGGATATCAAATGCGCTGTCATTTCCATACACTGAATCAGCGTCCAATGCGATCGCACATCGTCGGGATGTTGCTTGACGATTTCCTCAGACAACGTGATTGCTTCAACTACGGAACCGCCCGCGCGAATCGCGGCGACTCGGATGAGGGCGACGTCGACATTGTCCGGCGCCGCCTCGAACGCCTCTGTTGCGAGCTTCAATGCGGCATCATTCTGAGATTCGGATAGCTTCGTGATGGCCAGGTTCGCCAAAACGGCGGGTTCGCGCCCAATCTTCCCCAACAGCGCATCGAGGAGTTTTCCCGCCGCCTTATCCTGATCCATCTCGATCATGGAATTCGCTTGATAGAAACGCCCGAGATGCTCGATCGGAAATTCGCCCTTATTGGACACGGTCTGAGTCGACGTATCATCGCCCCGCCGGCAGCCGGCCGTCATCATGCTGACGGCGGCGACGAGGGCCAGACATTGTCGAAAATAATTAGCAGGAGTCATGACTGTACGCATTCGAATATCACCCATAGACCGTCGCCGATCCGACATGCAGATTGCGTTCGCGATTCGATCCGATGGCCCGCGCGACGCGATCGGTCAATCTTGGGCGATGACAAGCGTTTGGTCTACAGCATTGACGGGAACAACCTGCTTCTGTCCGCCGGGCCATTTGACGACGAGTCGGTCAACCGTCATTGATGTTCCCATTCCAAACGTCACGGGCGATTCGCTTTGCGACAGATAGCTCCGTGTCGGCATCACAATCCGGCGAAGCGTTGTCGATCCGACAACCAATTCAACTTCGGCCCCGATCGCATCCCGATTGCATGTTCTGCCCACGAGCTTGATGCGCAACCAGTGATGATCTGTCGATTGTTCGTTCCGCAACAACAACGGGCGGCCGCCCGTCTGCGTCAGCACCACGTCGAGATCGCCGTCGGAGTCGATATCCGCAAATGCAGCGCCGCGCCCGACAATCGGCGTCGTCAGATCTCCGAGCTTTGACTTGTCCGCCTCGACGAAGCACGAGCGCTCGTCGGGGCCGGCATTCCAGAAGAGCTGTGCCGATTGTTGGTAATGCTGACTCGGCTGAATCGTGTTGATATTGTCCTCGAGATGGCCGTTGCACTGCAGCAGATCGAGTCGACCGTCGAGATCGGCGTCGAAGAAGAAGAGACCGAACGTCAGTGCCTGCCGACTCGCCGCCCCAAGTCCTTCGATGCCGGACACATCGGTATACAGTGACGGATCCGCGCCGGCGACGTACAGCGACGTCTTTTCGTTCGCGAAGTTGCCAATGGCGATTGCGAGATGCCCGTCATCGCGCAGGTCCGCGGCGTCAACGCCCATCGCGCCCGTCGCCGCGCCCATCGAATCGTAGGCGACGCCGATCTCCACGCCGATTTCCTTGAACGTACCGTCGCCCTGATTGCGAAACGCAAAGTTCCGAACCGTGTCGTTGGCGACGAACACGTCCAACAAGCCGTCGCGATTCAAGTCCGTCAATCCGATCGCCAGCGCCTTGCCGACGGGCCTGCCCGTCGCGTCATTCACGACAAACAATCCCGCGGCCTCCGATACATCTTCAAACGTCCCGTCGCCGCGATTGCGATAGAACCGGCTGTGGGCCCCCTCGAAATTCGTCGGCGGGCCGTAAGCACGCCCTACGCCCGTCAAGCGATAATCCACTGCAAAGTCGATCTCGCGCGACCAGCGAATATAGTTGCACACCCAGAGATCGAGATCGCCGTCGTTGTCGGCATCGAAGAACGCAGCCCCCGTGCTCCAGTCTTTATCGGTTCCCGCGACGCCTGCCTGGTCCGTTGCGTCGCGAAACACGCCGTCATCGTTTCGCATCAACCGATTCGTCCCGACGGCCGTGATGTACACATCGACGTCGCCGTCATTGTCGTAATCGCCGACGGCAGCGCCCATACCGTACATGTCGAATTCGAAGCCGGTCTCTTTCGAAACATCTTCGAAGCGGCCCGAACCGTCGTTGCGATAGAGGGCGCTGGCGTTGTCGACGGCGCCGCGCCTTTCGTCATCGGGCCACAGGCTCGAATTGACAAACAACAAGTCCAGATCGCCATCGTTGTCGTAGTCCAGAAACGCGCACCCGCCGCCCATCGTCTCAGGCAGCAGTTTTTCGCCCGCTGCGCCATTCTCGTGAACGAACGCGATGCCGGCCTCCGTCGTGACGTCCCTAAACGGCATCATCGGCGCCTGGGTATTCGAAGTCACCACCTCAGGCGGTTTGACAACGACCTGCGTTGTCGGACCGGGAGTCGCGCCCCCTCTCGACGCCCAATACATGGCGCCACCGACAAGGACGACCAAACAAATAACGCCAATGGACCAGCGAAAGGCCACACCGATGATCGCGTCGTTCTGCTCAAGGGCAGGCTCGGCTGACGGCGGTCGCCCGGATGGATCCGACGTGGAGTTTTCGGTCATCGACTCGTTACCTCATCTGCAGGAACCTGCGTGATTGCGCCATCTGCCCCAATCGTCGAATCCGATGCGTTCGCGATGTCCAGCGTGGCCACGGCCGCTGAGGGCGCATCCAGATCGTAAGCCCCTTCGCGATGCAGATCGTATATCACGATCGCCTCGGCAGCATGATTGGCGGCGGGATATCGGATGCGCGCCGCGGCAATCGCCCGATCGCTCGCGTTGTCATCGGGCTTATACGTCGCATGGAGTACACGATGCTCGTCCGCCTTTGGGGCGTCGCCCAATTCGGCGTAGATCAATGCCAGGTTGTAATGCGCCGTCACGTTCTCGGGATCGAAACCCATTGCCTTGTCGAATAATGTCTTCGCTTCATCGAGCAGCTGGCGGCGCATCACGGCATTCGCATCGCCGCGCTCCTGTTTGGATCGTTCGAACAACGTCTGCCCCGTCTCATTCAACACGCGATAGTCTTCCGAGAAATCGAATCCCCGCGCTCGACATTCGTCGGTATCCTTCATCGCGAGAACCGAATTGAAATCGCGTAATGCGGCGTCAATCTTGCCGTGCTGCTTGTTGACGATGCCTGAGAACCAGTTGATCGACCAGGCCGGAGCGGGCGGATTGTGTTCCGCGGCGCGGCGCAGCGCATCGATCGCATCGTCCAGTCGCCCTTCCTTGATGTAAACCCGCGCCAGATTGAGGGGACCATCGGGACGATTCAGCGACTCGACATTCGCGAATGCCGCCTCGGCCTGTCGCAGTTCACCTTTGTTGCTGCCGGAGTCGCCCTTACGAAGCAGCGCGATGCCATAATCATTCCATCGCTGCCACAGCGGAAACTCGCCCGGACTCTGCGTCGTGTCCAGCGACTGCCCGGCCACGGGGAACACCACACGATCCTCTGCCAGCGTCATGATTGGCAGATCATTGCCATCAAATGCATCGCCCTGAAACAGCTTCATATACAACGTGTCGAATTTTCGATAGCGAAGCGCCGCGTCAAACGTGATCGGCCCCACGACATCCTCCGGCACCATCAATCGGCAATGCACAACATCCGCGGCACCGGGAGGAATCTGATGGTTGTACAGCGCAATGAAGATGTCTTCGGCGTTGCGACGATCGATACGATTCCCGTCGCGATCGATGACGAAGGCATTGACGAAATGCGACCAGGGGTCGATTTCTCCATCGCCGTCGCGCATACCGCCCATGCGGCCGATCACACGCCCAGCGCCGTCCGTCACTTTGACATCGAGCCACACTTCATTCGAATCCACCGTGCCCTGCGTGAATAAATGCCCCATCTTCAGTGTGCGGATGATCGTCTCGACAAGATACGTTTCGCCGGGGACCAGCGCGGGAACGACCGGTTTGAGCGGGGCCGACAAATTGCCCTCGATCGTCCCGCCCTGCTTCACGCCGAAGATGTCGACACGCATCACGCCGTCGTTAAATTCGACCTGTTTCTCGTTGACCCATGCCGGCATGCTCAACAAGTGCGGGATGGCCGTATTCGCGCTGGGAAACTGATGGCTGTGCACGCGAAGTGCACCCGACTCGTCCAGCACTTTCGCGCCGAAGTCTTCCGATTGAACCGTTCGCATATGGCACTGATTGCAATTGTGCACGGCTTTCGGCGGATAATAGAAACTCGTGATGCCGTGCCCCGAGACGCCGCTGAGATGGTACGCGTCGTAGTGATTCTGCCCGCGAAGAAACTTGTAGGCATTCAATTCCTGTGGCAGATGCACTTTGTGACATGTGCCGCAGAATTCGGCCGACTGATGCAGCGGTTTGAGGAACGTCTTCTTATGAAACGCCGGCTTGGCCTTCACGAGTTGATGGTTGATCCACTTCAACGCCGCGTTGTCGCTGAAGGCAAACGGATAGTGCAGCGGCTCTTCGATCGTGTAGTCGCCGTTGCCGCGCGGTGTGTTGATGTTCGTGATGGCGTGACAGACTGTACACGTGATGCCGGCCTGCGCAGCCGGATCGTTTGCCAGGTCGTAGTTCGGGTCGTCGAAATAGGGCTTGTCGAAATCCCCGCCAAAGAACGGCACGGGATCGTGACACGCCGCGCAGAATCGCGAACCCCGCACATTGCCGTCACGCTCATGCATCGCCTTGCGCGTATTCTTGACGCTGAACAAGTACGCGGGATTGTTGAATGAACTGAACTTGTGCATGCTGTATTTCCACGTCTCGTGGACATCCGCATGACAGTCTACACAGTATTGGTCGTTGTTCAGCACCTGCGCCGGAATGAAGTTGCCCGTCGATGTTCGCGAGAGGGACGGCCGAAAATACTGATCGCCGTCCCGCGGGCCGGCGACGTTCCACTGCCGCGGATCCTGCGCGCGCAGCAGGAGCATCCCGATCGCAAACGCGCCGGCGACGACGGCCCATCCGATGCCGACGCGCCACTTGATATTGCGCCCCGCCAATCGATGCAGTACAAAGAGCCACACGACAAGGACCGGCGCAATCACGTGGGACCAGTAGAAAACGCTGCGCAGCGTCGCGTCCTTCAACGGGACGATGCCGCGCGTCAGGGCGAGCCCCGATCCAAGGACGATCAGGCTCGCTGCAAACAGGGCATAACCAACGCGAACCGCGCGGCGATTGGGCCGATCCTTCGCGCGCCGCATGTGCATCAGACCGAAGACGATCACGGGCCCGACGATCAACAGTCCCAGCACGAGATGCGCCAGAAACATGTACTGGTAAAAGAGATCCTGATACGTCAGGCCGGTCTTCCATTCAAGGATCGTCATGCCGACCAGATAGGCGGAATTGGCGCCGATCAATGCGACGCCGCCGAATATCACCCACAACAGGACGCGCAATCGAGGACCGACAGCTGGCACATAGCCGGACGGACGACGATCACCTCTTTTGATTTCCATGCCGGTACGCCGCTCCGAAGTCAGTGACAAATATTCTAGCGACTAGCGACGCCGATCTGAAGTGGCCAAGGTCTTGCTAACCACCCGGGTTCTCGGAAGTCTGAGTGCTGGCGTTGTTCGTCGCCCTTTCAATCACCTTCAGATTGGACACAGCCTCCTTGTACAACGCATGCTCCGGATCATCGATCAGGGACTGCACGCGTCGATAACACACTGCCGCGTCATTCAGTCGGTCTTCATGATGAAGCGCGACGCCCAGCAACTGCCAGCCTTGCGCGTCTTCCGGCTTGATTTCGACAGCGCGGCGCAACGCCGGCGCAGCGTCCTCGAATCGCTTTAACAGAAAGAACGCTCGACCCTTGACCGAGTAGGCCTGGTAGTCCGCCCGGGATCCCTCAATGGCCCTGTCGGCGGCAACAACGGCGTCTTCATTCCGCCCCTGCGCCAGGAACAGCGCGGCCCGTTTCGAGTACAACTCGGCCATCTCGGGTGCGACAACGAGGGCGCGATCAATCATCGCGTGGGCGTCATCAAAACGGCCCAGCTTGCGATAGACATCTGCCAGGTTGGACATCATCTTGAAGTCGCCGGCACGAAGCGCGATGATCTGCTCCATCAGCGTCGCCATCCGGTCCCATTGATCCGTCGCAATCAACGCCTCGAGTTCCCGGACCAATCCCATCGAAGAACCGGACACGTCGATCGCTGCGGCCCGCAACGGATCCCGCATGTTGAACCAGTTTCCCCGCGGCATCGACGCCGCGTCGTCCAGGCGTATGCGTGCTTCCTCCGTCCTGCCCAGCTGCGCCAGCGCGCGACCGAGATAGTAGTGCGCCTGAAAATCGTTCGGCATTTTTTCAATGGCTGCTTCCAGAACCGGAATCGCGGCGTCGGGCGTTCCCTCTTCAATCAACACGCGCCCAAGAAGCACTTGCCCGAGGCTGTCGCGCGGAACACGTCGCGCGTAGTTTGTGGCGTATTGTCGGGCGAGTGCCAGTTCGCCACGATCCACGTGAATCTGACTGACTCGCGCGCTGGCGATGGCGAGATCCGGATTGAGTTCAATGGCTCGATAGAAACTCTTGATCGCCGACGCATCGACGGCGCGTTCCTGTTGAATAACGCCGACAAAATAGGGCCAACGACTGTCTGTCGGATCGATATCCGCCGCCTTCTCCAGATAGGCAATCGCCGCGTCGTAGTCCTGAATCACATAGCAGATCTGACCGACAGCGCCGAAGCTTTTGTCCGTTCTGTCCGCAGCGGCGGCGGCCAGCCACGTCGTCAATGCTTCGGCGATGCCAGGCTCGCAGCGCTGCACATTGGGCGGCGGCGGTAAGCCCTGATCTCGACACCAGGCCTCCAATGCGTCGATGTCAAGCCGCGCCTGCCGACCACCCGCGGGAGTCGTCTCGATGACCGGTTGCGGAATCGACTTCGACGCTGATCCAACCTCAGACGATGTCGGCGCCTTCGTCCCCGATGCTTCGCATCCGGACATCGCGGCCAAGAAGCAAAGCGCGAGGATTGCGATCGCGAGGACACCTGCCGCATCGGCACCATGCGTCGGCCGTTGTCGAGTCAGACAATCGGATTGGTTCGGAGTCGGCGTCATTCCGATGACTTCGCCTTCCGCAGGACGTGGAACTGGTTGATCGCCAGGTCCTTGAATTCCTGCTTCCCTCCGCCCGGCCACGTGACGATCGCCCGATCAATGTGTTTTGCGGAACCAAGTCCAAAGTGAACACGAGGGTCATTGCTGCTCAGATACCCCGAATGCGGCCGGACCTCACCGAATTGTGATGTTCCGTTCGCCACGATTTCGATTCGGGCATTGAGGGCGTCCCGCTGGACGGAATCGTCCCGCAACGTGAGACACGCCCACGCATTCCGGCCTGCGGAATCATTGCGCAGCAATTGTGGCGCCGCGCCGTTGTTCGTGATCAGGACGTCGATGTCGCCATCGTTGTCATAATCACCGCGCAGGAGTCCCCGGCTGATTCGAATCGACTGGAACGCGGGAATCGACGACGTGTCGAACATCTCAAATCGCAGATCGTCGACGCGTCGTGCAAGCTGATTCCTCTGTCCGTAGGGTTCTTCTGGATCCTGTGCGCTCAGACTCCGCCCGACTGCGCCATTTGCGATGAGCAATTCGGATCGACTGTCGTTGTCGATGTCGATCCAGGCGACTCCGAATCCCGTCTCCATGATGTTCCAGTTCGACAATCCGTGGCGACGCGTCCTGTCCTCGAAATAGCCGCCCGTATTCGTGAAGAACAAGTGCGTCTGCGCCGCGATGTTGGTCACAAGCAGATCAACGAATCCGTTGCCGTCGATGTCCTCCATCGCGACACCCATTCCCGCGATGGCGACGCCTTGTTCGTTGACGGCACATCCGCGAATCGCGGCATCGTCCTTGAAGGTTCCGTCGCGCTGATTGATCCAACACAACGCCGCCATCTGATCGTTTGCAACATAGATATCGATCCAACCATCATTGTCCAGATCGGCGCACCCGATCCCGAGACCGTCACGAGCAATCCGGCCAATCCCGGAGGCGTCGCTGACGTCCTCGAATCGTCCGCCGCCGAGGTTTCGATAGAGCCTGTCCGCAGACGACGGATACTCGACGGGGCCGCAATAGTCGCGAAGCCCGTCCGGGCCGTAACACGTGTGTTCGATCGCCCGGGACCAAACGACGTAGTTGACAACATACAGGTCCAGCAGTCCGTCCCGATCATAGTCCACGAAGGCCGCGGAAACGCCGAAACCCGGATCGGCGACGCCTGCCGATGTCGCCACATCGTCGAACGTGCCGTCGCCGTTGTTCCTCAACAGGGCGTTTGCACCAAGACGCGTAACGAACAGATCCGTGTCACCGTCGTTGTCCACATCGGCCGCCGCGCATCCCATGCCGAATCCGGGGAGGTCCGATCGGGATTCGACAGACACATCGACGAAGCCGGCGCCGTCATTTCGAAACAGCGCGTTGCGATGGGCGCTGTCTTCGCCGACAACCTCTCCGCCCTGGACCAGGTAGATGTCGAGATCGCCATCGTTGTCGTAGTCGAGAAAGGCGGCGCCCGATCCGATGAGTTCGGGGAAGAGATAGTCGCCCTGCGCGCCGCGTTGGTGCACGAAGTTGATTCCCGATTCGGCCGTGACGTCGGTCAGCGCGTAGATCGCCTGCGCCGCTGAAGCCTCGGGGGAAGCCTTCGGCTGCGGAGTCGAATCAGGCGCCTTCGCCCTACAGCCTGCACAAACGAATCCAATGCTCGAAACGATGAGCGCGTAAATACTCGAATTGATGCGAAATTGAAAACGCACGAATGTCGGCTCCGACGCAATACGGCTCGCGCATTCAACGGAAGCAGGATGTGTCGGCACCTGGATTCCTGAATGCAACGGCCCCAGAAACGTCAATTCATGATACCGGTTCGGGACCAACCGGACAAAACGCCGCCAGCCGCAACACGTCGGCCCGCTCGAGCTTCATGGCAGGTGTATTGATCGAAATCATCAGATTCACATAATTGAACCGCGATGAAAAAAAACCGGCCGGCGCATCGACTGTGATGCACCGACCGGTTGATTGTTGCAATTCAAGCCGAGTCAGGGACTCGAGCCTGGAATGGCTTCGCCTTAGCGGCGTCGGCGGATGAGGCCGACAACGCCCAGACCGAGAAGCAGGGCCGTGCCCGGCTCCGGAATGACGTTGAGCCAGTAGCCGCCACCGTCTTCGCCGACGGGCGAACTGGGTGCTGCGCCCCACTGCGTGGCGCCAAAGGCCACATTGTACTCACCAACGGCGATGTAGTACTTGCCCGCATCCAGCGTCAGCGCGAGCTGGCTGTAAGGATTCGACGGGAAGCTGATGTCGTCGTTGTTGGCAACCAGGTTGCCGAGCGAGTCGTAGATGCCGATTTCGGTATCATCGACGCGATCTTCGAACGGAATCGCAAACGTCTTGGTCGTCGTGATGAGGACCGGCGTGCCGTCGTCGGCAATCGTCAGCGAAATCCAGTCGAGTCCGCCCGGAGCAGCCAGAATGCCCTGATACTTGACGGCCGGACCATTCGGGTCGTAGTCAAGCGTCGCCAGCGGCGTCGGTGTCGGGTCAACGTAATCGAACAACGTCAGGTTGCCGTTGCTCCAGTCGGCATCGGAACCACCGAACGACTGCTCAAGGAACAGGTCCAGCGAGCCGTCAACGTCCGGATCATACGGTCCCGGGAGGAGACCGCTGAACGTCAGCGTCGTCGCCGCGTTGCTGTTAAGACCGCCAGCCGACGGCGGATCGATGTTGACCGATCCAGCAGCCGTCGTGAGCGTCACTTCGGCTTCACTCGACCACGGGTTGCCGGCACCGGCGACCCAATCGGCCGTGAATTCGAAGCTGCCGTAAAGGCCGCTTGTGACACCGGCGCTGTTGCCGGCGTCGTTGTATGCAAGATTCAGCCCCGTACCAGCAGCAACGTTGCCACCAGCGTTCACAGGGAAGCTGTAATCTGCATTTGCCTGACTTGCGATCATGGCTACTACGCCGAGCGCAAGCATTGCGTTTCGAAATCCTCGCATGTTCTTGTCCTCCTCTTCCCTCTTCCCAAGAGAGGGATCACCAAAAAAGTAAATATTGCGTCCTCAAGTCCAAAATGCCGCTCGAACGAGCAGCACACAATGTCAGTTGGCCGCGAAGATCCGTCATCTAATGACGCATGGTCGCGATCAGTACTGATAACCGTGATCTTGGTGAGGCAACGCGCAAATAAGGCGGGAGCTTCTTTCACCTCGCCTACCTAGCGCATGCCTTCCCCTTCCAACGATTCAAGATGTACTGTACCGGAGTCGGTAGCTCCGCTTCAAGGCATGGAACGGAATTATTAGCCAGATTTTTGCCCACAACCGGAATAGCCTGGGGCCAGATCGAGTTACCGACATCCCGCGGAAAGGTACGCCCCGCACAACCAAGAACATAAAGCATTACAAAAACAAGCGTTACAGAAACAATCTTCGTCTCGATCGCCATACGGATGTCGCCCTTGGAATTACTGAGCAAATGTTGAACACCGCCTGGTTTCTCCACCGGCAAGCGGAATCAGTCAAAGTCTCAAACGGGGCCCGCGTTGGCCAATTCCAGGCGTGCACCCGGACCAGGGGCCCCGAATCTCATGGCAGAGTGATTCACGCATGCCGGCGCGCGCCAGATGACGCAGCCCCCCAGAATTCGCATGCTTCGCGCTCGGCAAGTGAATAACGGTACGCACTCGCGTCCCGTTGACCATTCGTCGCGCGACGGCCGACTCCCGGCGACACGCAATGGTCACGATCCGCACCTCTGATCCACTGCGACGCGGCAATGCAGGCCGTGCAGTCATTTTTCGAACTGCTTCCAACGCGCCGAATACCGGAATCGATTCGATCGATATCACTTTGAGCGGGCATGAGACGCAACTTGGATCTTCTCCGGGCTGCCACGCATGAGGCCATTGTAGTACGATATGAATGACGACTTTGGAGTCGCAACATGACGCAACCAACAAGAACCGCAACGTCGCAGATCACACGAATTCCGCGAACAGACTGGCAGCTACCATGAGACCGATCAATCGAATTCAACGCGGGATGCTGATCGCCCTGCTGTTGGCAATTCTACCCGTTGCTTGCGAAAAGGAATCGGCCAATACGTCGACCGGACCGGCGGCCGATGACGCAACGACCAAGTCTGTTTCCGCGGAACCGACCGACTCCGCCGTTCAGAAAGGCGAACGACAAACATCCGACGGCGAGAGCGTCGAAAACGCGATTGCGCCGATTCTGGATACATCCAAACTGCCGGCAGATACGAAGATTCGAATCGAGCGGCTTCAGCAGGCGCATCTGGCCGCCCCGAAGAGCTCAAACCGAATTGAGAATCTCGGATTGGGCTACGCCTCGATCAATGAAATCGAGGCGGCCGCGGGCTGTTTCGAGGCGGCGGCCGAGTTGATGCCGCGGAACTTCAAGTTCCATTACATTGCGGGACTCCTACGTCTCCGTTTGAAAGACGCCCAGACCGCACAACGCGCATTCGAACGCGCCGCGAAACTCGACCCGAATTACGTCGCCGTTCATATCCGCCTGGGCCAATTGACACTCGAAGGCGATCCGACGGTCGCCAAGTCCCATTTCGAGAAAGCGCTGTCAATTGACGCGAATGATGAAATCGCCTGGTGGGGCCTTGGACAGTGTGCCGAATCGCGCGGAGATTCGGACCTGGCGATGAAGTGCTTTCAAAAAGCGGTTTCCATCATGCCCGACTACGCCGAGGCGCACTATGCGATGGCCCAGCTCTATCGCGCCAGTGGCGAAGAAGACGCCGCAATCGAGGCCATGAAGGCCTATCGGGCCGGCCGCAGTCCGTCGATCAGCAACGACACGATTGAATTCGCGTTTTGGGGATTCGCCAGCTCGGATCAGGAAATCGTCGACGTGTCGCTGCAACATGCGAAGGCCGGTCATCCCGAAAAGGCGATCGAAGTCCTGCAAGGCGCCATTCGAATGCGAAGAGACAGCATCGCAATTCGACAGTGCCTCGGCGCGATTTACCTGGAATCGGGCGACTTCGTGAACGCGATGAACGAATTCAACGTCGCCCTCAGGTTTGCACCGGAATCCGCGGATCTGCTGACGCTGCTGGGAATCTGCCATCTCGAAGCCGGACAGATTCAATTGGCCGGCCCCCACATCGAGAAGGCGCGATCGATTTCGCCGGATGATGTCAAAGTCCTTTCGGCCTACGGCGCATTGTGCCTCGCGCGAGGCGACGCAGAAAACGCAGAGGCAGCGTTTCGTCGCGCGCTTGAGCAACAGCCGAAAGACCCGGCATTGTTGTTTCGAGCATCGAAGGCGTCGCTTGCGCTTGGCGATAAAAGCGAGGCCCGGAATCGACTCAACGCCTCCGTCAGTATTGCCCCCGACTACGCGCCGTCGCGATTCAGCCTCGGTCTGCTCGACATGCAGGAAGGCAATCCCAAGGCCGCCGCCGCCCAATGGGAGTTGATCGTCAACGCCGGCGCCGCCTTCCCCGACGCCTATCTGGCCCTCGCCGGCATGGCGAGCCAGAGTTCGAGTTTCTCCGACGAAATCCGGTTCCTCGAGATGGGGCACGCCAACTGCACAAACTCTGCGGCCCTGACGAATGCGCTCGCCTGGGCCCTGGCAACGACGCCTCGCGACGATCTTCGCGACACCGAACGCGCACTCCAACTTGCGACGAAGGCCGGCAGCATGTCGGATGACGTCAATCACGAGTTTCTCGACACACTGGCCGTCGCCCAGGCGGCGACCGGCGCCTTCGATCTTGCCGTTGAAACCATGAAGCAGGCGATCAGGGCCGCCGAAACGGGCGGCGCGACATCGGAGCGCATCGCGCAATATCGCGAACGGATCGCACAGTTTGAAAACAAGAAGCCATACGTCCGATCGTCGAACTAAGTACGTAATGGAAATCGTTCATTGTGTGGAACCGGCCAATAGCCGGTTCGTCACGGGCATGGGCCTGCGGCGGATTCAATGGATCATTCTGCATTTCAACTTAGCGCGTCGCGTCGCCTCGACGGAGCCCGGAGAGTGACTCCGGACGCGGCGGACTACAATCCAACGTGGCGCGCCAAGATCCGCCGACTTTGTACGAGGATGTCTTCACGATGGAACGTTTTCAAATCGTCAGCGACATGACGCCGGCCGGAGATCAGCCCAAGGCGATCGACGCCCTCGTCAACGGCTTCGAGAAACGCAACAGACGCTTCCAGACGCTTCTCGGCGTCACGGGCTCGGGAAAGACCTTCACGACGGCCAATGTCATTCAGAAGATCAACAAGCCCACACTCGTCATCTCCCACAACAAGACACTCGCCGCCCAGCTCTACGAGGAATTCAAGGAGCTGTTCCCCAATAATGCCATCGAGTATTTCGTCAGCTACTACGACTACTATCAGCCCGAAGCCTATATCGCCGCCCGCGACATCTACATCGAGAAAGACGCATCGCGAAACGACGATCTGGATCGCCTCCGCCTCGCCGCCACGAGCGCACTCGTCTCACGAAACGATACGCTCATCGTCGCAAGCGTCTCGTGCATCTTTGGCCTCGGCTCCCCCGACGCCTACAAGGCCAGCGTCATCGATCTGCGTATTGGCAAGGAAATCGAACGCGACGATCTGCTCGGGAAATTCGTCGCCCTGCAATACGATCGCAACGACATGGACCTCAAACGCGGCACGTTCCGCGTTCGCGGCGACGTCGTCGAGCTCTATCCCGCCTACGACGAACTCGCCTTTCGCATCGAGATGTTCGGCGACGACATCGAGAAACTCGCCATCATCAATCCGCTCACGGGCGAGACGATCGAGGACGTCGAACAGCTCTACATCTATCCCGCCGTTCACTACGTCATGCCGCAGGATCGCGTCGAAATCGCCGTTGCGGATATCAAGGCGGAACTTGATCAACGCCTGATGGAGCTGCGCCGACAAGGCAAG
Organism: Phycisphaerae bacterium; assembly: GCA_029259995.1. Lineage (GTDB taxonomy): Bacteria > Planctomycetota > Phycisphaerae > UBA1845 > UTPLA1 > ECT2AJA-110-A. Next base: position 399 of record JAJDEC010000069.1, on the reverse strand, counting down.
CTGCTCGAAGCGCAGCGCCTTGCCGCTCGTACGAAATACGACATGGAAATGATGACGGAAGTGGGCTATTGCTCCGGCATCGAGAACTACTCGCGCCATCTCGCCGGTACCGAGCCTGGTTCAAAACCTTATACGCTCGTCGACTACTTCCCCGACGACTTCCTGCTCGTCATCGACGAAGCCCATGTCACAATCCCGCAGATCGGCGCCATGTACAACGGCGATCGCGCCCGCAAGGAGGTCCTCGTCGAACACGGCTTCCGCCTGCCCAGCGCCCTCGACAATCGACCCATGAAGTTCGAAGAATTCGAGAACATGTGGAAACAGGTGCTCTTTGTTTCCGCCACGCCGGGGCCTTACGAACTCAAACAGACGGCGGGCGAAGTCGTCGAACAGGTC
>JAJDEC010000680.1 GCA_029259995.1 Phycisphaerae bacterium | reverse complement strand
CAGGCGCCTAGGACGACTTTCTTTCCGCTCTTCTTCAAGTGGTTGGCGAGCTTGGCGACGCTGGTGGTCTTGCCGGAACCGTTGATACCGGCGACGAGGACGACGGTCGGGCCGCTTTCGGCTTTGGCGAGATGTCGGACGTCGTCGGGCCAGCGTTCGACGATGTTCTTCTTGAGAAAATCGATGATGTGCTGGCTCTCGGAGATCTCCTTGTTCTTCCAGGCGGCCTTGACGGCGGCGATAAGGTTGTCGGCCGTCTTGGGACCGAAGTCGTCCGTGATCATCGTGTCGTAGACGTCATCGAGCAGGGCCTGGTCGATGGGGCGGCCGAAGGGCAGGACGGATCGCAGGCCCGAGACGACTTTGTCGCGGGTCTTGGTGAGTGCTTTCTTGAATCGGTCGAAGAGGCCCATGATTTTGTTACGAGTTCCGAGTCAGGGGGTACAAGTTACGCATTAAGTGTCGGTGAATACGGCCGATCATGCGAGTCATCCGGTCCGTATCTTAGATGGGGGGCGAATCGTTGGCGACTTCGGCGGGGGGCGCGTCGTCTGCAGAGGCGTCAGTCGTGGTGGCTTCGTCTTTTGGCGTTTCGATGGCCTCGGCGAACAGGCTGCGTTTGACAGCGGCGTCGAGGACACCGTTGATGAATGCGGGGGATTCGGCCGTACCGAACGCCTTAGCGATTTCCACGGCCTCAGTGATGGCGACATTTCTTGGGATGTCGATTTGCGTCTTCAGCTCACAGGCAGCGACTCGAAGGATATTGCGATCGACTGGCGCCATGCGCTTGAGTTCCCAGTTCTCCGCGACGGTCTGAAGCGCCGCATCGAGTTCCGTGAGTCGGTCCCGTGTTTCCAAGACGAGTCGTTTCGCGTACTCGCGAACGGATTCGGGAGGATCGTCATCGGCCAGGAAGTCATCGAGTTGTGCTAGAAAATCCGCACCCAGAACTTCAAACTGGCAGAGGGACTGCATGGCGAGGATTCGTGCTTGATGTCGGTCAATCATTGGACGGTGACTCTTACACGGAGACGCGCTTCTTGGCAAGACAGTCGGGCCTGGATGGGCCGCCGTCGTTCAGCGTTCCGTGACAATTCTCAAAGTCTGAGCGAAGCGAAAGTTGTTTCAGGAGGCGTTTGCGGAGTAGGATGGGTTGGAATGGAACATCGGGCTTGGAGCCAGTGGAGACTGGCGAGCATCCGATTTGGTCTATCCAGCCATCGGCGGCCGCAACCAGGGAGAACCCTCGCGGGGGAGGGGTGGAGGAAAGCTGAGCAGAGGCCCTAGATGATGAGACTCAGAGCTCTCAGAATCGAAAGTCCGCTCTTGCCTGTTCGGTAATTCTCTATTCGCGGCCGCCGTGCCCAGCGCATGGCGGCTATTTTTTTGTCTCGCTGTGATCGGGACTGTCGTCATGGTGCATCGATAGCCATCTTGATCCGCTTAATACCGGACAGGACGGCGACAGCAGGCAGCATTCCTGAATTCACCACTGATTGCGCTTGCCCCCTCTGTGTGCGGTCTGGTAATATCGAGCTTGGCGGGTAGGTAAGTTTCAATTCCTAGGGGAGGTATAACAACCATGGGTATTGTGGGATCTGGGTACGTGCGCACTTTGATGTGCGCCGGTGTGATGTTGTGTCTATTTTCTTCGCGGGCGCTTGGCCAGCCCGCAAACGACGACTGTCTCGATGCGATTCCAATCGGCAACGGCGTGCATCCGTTCAGCACGGTCGGGGCGTCCACAGACGGACCGGTCGAATTGGGCTGTCCATTCGGCGGGCAGACTTACGCCGACATCTGGTTTGAATACACGGCGACGTGTACGGACACGCTGACGATCAGTACATGCGGGACGGTCAACTATGACAGCGATCTCGTGATCTACGACGGATGCAACTGCACCAATCTCCAGCGTCTCGCCTGCAACGATGACACAAGCGGCTGCTCAGGGTTTTCGACAATTCTCGAGGCACCGGTCGTTGTCGGGCAGTGCTATCTGATTCGCGTCGGAGGGTTTAACAGTAACAGCGACGTCGGATCGGGAACCATTTCGATTCAGTGCGGTCCGCCGGAGCCCATTGGTGCATGTTGTCTGCCGAGCATGGACTGCGATCAGATTCTGGAAACGGCGTGCGATACGGCCGGCGGCGTTTTTCAGGGAGTCGGGAGCCCTTGTGTCCCGGATCCGTGCGCCGGCGCCTGCTGTGCGACGGATGGAACGTGTTCCGTCACGAATCAGAATGATTGCCTGGGCAGCGGTGGCAATTACAGCCCGGGGCTGGATTGCGGCCAAGTCGCCTGTACGGGTGCGTGTTGTCAGACGGACGGCTCCTGCCAGGTGCTTTCTGAATTCCAATGCGAATCCGTGAGCGGCACGTATTCGGCGGGCGCGGATTGCCAAGGCGTGAATTGTGAAGGTTCCTGCTGTCTGCCCGACGATTCCTGCGTGACTCAGTCGCCGCTCGGTTGTGCGGCCCTGAACGGTCAATACAACGGCAACGGCACGCCGTGTACACCGGAGTTGTGCGAGGAGATCGGTCCGGACGTGATGTTGTCAGATTCAACGGGCGTTTCCAATTTTGGCCCCGTGGGCGGGATACGAGCCGTCACGCTGGGGAGCAACACATGTAATGTCGGCGATCAGAATCTGTTCTGGACCAACAATGGCACGCCCGGCCTCGCGATGCACGCGTATCGTCTGAATGATGGGCGATTCGAGCAAATCGGCATGTCATGGCTGAAGACGGCATGTTGTGCGGCGGCAGGCAGCGGATGTGGTGTGGCCTGTAACGGTTCCGGCGGCAGCGTCCTGGGTGCGGGTTGCCTCGATGTCTATGGTTCGGGCTGGAACTCCAATCAGACTCGCAAGGCGGCGCGATCGGGCGTCAATGGTTTCACGGGCGCCTTTGATCCGCTGATCGCCGGGAGTTTCAATTCCATCGATCGGCGGCTCCAGTATACCGAGGCGGATGTCGATCCGGCCACGTATCCGAACGCGCTGTACTTTCTTGAAGGTTTTTATGTGGCCACGGATGATGCGGCCGCCGGAAATGCGATGAATAACGCGTCCTATCGGCGCGCGACTTATTCGTCCGGTTCCGGCATGACGTATCAAGACTTCATGCTTGCCGGCGTGCCTGCGATTTACGCATGGCGCGATCACGCAAATGGTCTGAACACGCCCGATCCTTCGATCGAAATCGTTGAAGTGGATGTTCCGTTGGAGGGGCGATTCATCTTTGGTTCACGCGCCGAGGACCTCGGCGGCGGCCAGTATCGATACACGTATAACGTGTTCAACTTCAATTCGCATCGCAGCGGTGACGGCCTGAGTGTTCCGGTACCGGCAAGCGCGAATATCTCGAATGTTGGATTCCACGATGTGGACTATCATTCGGGCGATCCCTATGACAACACGGATTGGAATTCCAGCGTCGGGGCAACGGCCGTGACGTGGTCCAGCCCGGAGACGTTCGCGCAGAATCAGAATACGAATGCATTGCGCTGGGGTACGATGTATACGTACTGGTTCACGGCGGACGCTGCGCCGACACTGGGAAGTGTTGAGTTGAGTCTGTTTCGCCCGGGGACACCGACGGAGATCACGGCGACGCTGCATGTGCCGGCCAATTGCGCGGGCAGCCTTGGCGACGTCAATGAAGACGCCGCTTCGGATGGCGGCGACATTCATGCGTTCGGTGAATGTCTAATAACGGGTGCATCCGGCTCGGGCAACTGCCTCTGCGCCGACATGGACAATTCGGGCGTCGTCGATTTGAGCGATATGTCGATGTTCGTAACGGCGTTGCTCGGCGCCTAGGCGATCAGTTCGCCGAACATTTTCCGGCTGACGCGAGCGTCGCCGGATCGAAGAATCTCAACGGCCGCCCGCGACTCATC
>JAJDEC010000679.1 GCA_029259995.1 Phycisphaerae bacterium | reverse complement strand
TTGACGGGCACGCCGCGCTGCCAGTCGCCCGACGATGCGCCGTTGACACTCGCCGTCCAGCCGAGATCGGACTCGAAGTTGTCGTCAAGAACTGACACGTCGCAGACGATCGGCTTGGTCTGGCACTCGCAGTCGCATGTGATCCCATTCGGATTTTCGCAGTCTTCTCCTGGTTCCAGGACGCCGTTTCCGCAGACGGCCGCATTCGGGTCGTCGCAGATGATCTTGTAGATCGATCCGCCTGACGAAACGATGTACAGCTCGCCACGAGCGTCCTCGCCGAAGGACACGATCGAAGAAATCGTACCGCCGCCGAGCGGCTGCAAGGCGGCCGTTCGGTCAGTGAATTCGGAGACGCTGGAGCCGTCATAACGGAATGTGCGAATGTATCCGCCGCAGTAGTCGGAATAGAAATAGGTGCCGCTGAGCCATGGGATATCGCATCCGCGATAGACGTAGCCGCCCGTGATGGAACAGGTATTGAATTGTCCGTGCGCTTCAACGCGGATCGGATCGATGTATCCGCCCGCATTGGGATCGCAACCAACGTCGCCCGGGTTGCCTGGCGCAGCAATCTCACCTTCGCGGCAATCCCAGCCATAGTTTTCCCCGCCCGTGCTCGATGCCGACTGATAGTCAATCTCTTCGCGAGCATCCTGGCCGACATCGCCGATGTACATGTCTCCATTCAGGCGATCGAAGCTGAAGCGCCACGGATTTCGCAGCCCCTTGGCCCAGACGTCCGGCAGGAACGGCGAACCCGGGTTGTCCGCGGCCTGATAAGACGGCGCGTTGTCGACATCGAATCGAAGCATCTTGCCGAGTAGCGATGCGTTATTCTGGGCCCGTTCCAAGGGATCGTTGCCGCTGCCGCCGTCACCGAGTCCCCAATACAACATGTCGTCGGCGCCGAACTGAATCTGTCCGCCGTTGTGATTCACAAAGTCCTGCGCAACAGTTCGCATGATCGTGGCACTGCCCGCGTCGGCGACGTTGGCGTTGCCGATCGACGCTTCGTATTCAGCGAGGACCGAATTGCCCGCGAGATTTGTGTAGCTCACATAGAACTTGCGATTGTTCGCATAATCAGGATGGAATGCGATGGAAAACAGTCCTTGCTCGCCGCCGAAGGACACGAGCGACGAGATATCCAGGAACGGCGCCGGCAGGATCGTCGACGATGTCAGATTGAGAATCAGGATTTCGCCCGATTGCTGAACGATGAAAAGTCGAGTCGTGTCCGCCGGCGGCGCTGCGACGAAGACCGTACTGGAGAGTCCGTCGACAACGCGGACGGTCGTCAGATCGCAAATCGCTTCGCATTCGTCGGGAAGGTTGTTGTTGTTGCAGTCGGCACTCGTCAGGTTGGCGATGTCGTCCGCGTCTTCCACGCCGTTGTTGTTGCAGTCGATCGGATTGACGCCGCCCAGCGGCACCATCGACAGGCCCGTCTGCGACGAAGGTGAACCGGATCGCCATAGGCCCAGCGTCACATTGTCGGCGACGGGATCAACATTCGTATCGAAACTGAAGTTGTACATCGTGCCCCAGAGCAGGGCGTTCGAGTTGTCTCCGACGTCGACCATGGTCCATGTCACATCGTTCGTGTTGTGGACGCCCGCCCAGTCCGTCCCGTCGCGATCGATCGTGTTCTCGCCGTCTCCGCTGTGATAGTCCACATCGTGAAAGTAGAGGTTGGTGACGACGGCGCCGGCGTTAATCGGTACCGAGAAACTCGACAAGCCGCGATCGCCATTCAGATTCTGAACGGCGTAGTCGTAGTGCCATGTTGAGTCGAGGTTCTGGGACGCCTTCACCGCGACGATGTAGAGGCCGTCGTTCGGCACTTCCACATCGGTTTCCACGACAGTGGGATCGGCATCCTGCCATGCGCGGATGCCCGCCTGTTCCCGCTGTGTCGATGAGATCAGAGAGAAGCTGTATTCGTTTGCGCCGCTCGAAGAGACCGACACTTCGCGATAGGAGGCGTTGTTGTTGTCGTTGCCCGCGGCAGCGTCTTCTTCGTGGAGGTATTGACCTTCAACGAAGAATCGCGCCCCGGCGTTCAACGCAGGATCGATGTCCGTGTGCTTCACTTGCAGTCGGCGTTCCGTGTCCAGGCCGGTCAGCGCAGGACGCGCCCCGCAGACGTACGTCGCCGACGTCGGGTTGACCCGGAACTTCGGGCGAATACTCGACTGGCTGTTGTTCAGCGTCGCGCCGTATGGATCACCACAGCCGGCGAGCATCTGGTTGGACGGCGAGCCCGTGCAGCCACAGCCGCACTCATCCGTCCACGCAACGGCGAAGCCGTGCTTGAGCCACGATTGACCGATCTGTTCGAGTCGTCCCTCTTTGAGACGGAAGCAGTTTTGCGCAATCAGCGGATGAATCGTGCCGCAGCCGTTGCCCCACGTCATCGCTGTATCGCCAATGTTGCACGATTCCGTGCCGACGGAGAATGTGTCGATCCAGACGCCGCCGACGAACTCGCTCAATGGATTGCTGACGCCCGGGTACAGATCGCCCACGATGACGTCCTGACCGGTTGATGCGTTGCAATCCGTTCCGTTGTTGCCGCCGCGCGGTGCGCCCAAGGCAGGCCCGTTGTCGTCGGATTCCTGGGCGGGTTGCATGCCGCCGGCCCAGGCCAGCGAAAATCTAGCTTCCATTCGGCCGACGACGCGATCGGCAAACGATGGTGCGTTGAGCAAATCGGCCAATGTTGACGCCATGAACATGTCAGCGCCTTCGATGACCAGTTCGCGGGTCGTCGTATCGACGACTGCGCGGACGGGGTCGATATGGAACAGCGGCATGCCAGTGTCCGCATCCAGGATCGTCATCGTTGTGATGTCATTGGCGGGCTGAACCAGAAGCGAGAGATCGGAGCAATCGAAACTCGTGCCCGATTCATCGTTTCGGATCAGGATGTCACTGCTGAGTCGTATCGTGCCACCAGCAGTCGATACGACGCGGCTGCCGCCTGCCTCCAGTTGGAGATTGCTTTGCGGGGTTGCGTGAAGGCCGAACGCCTCCGGGCGGAACGCCGCCGCTTTCTGATGGACAGCGATGCCGGCGCTTTGAAGGCTCCGCATTTCGAATTCGAGGCTGGCGATTCCGCCTGTGACGTCCCATGCAGTTCCGGCAAATGCCGATTGGGCGGCCGCCAGGCCAACAAGCGCAATAATTGCACGACTTTTCATATTCCTAATCTCCCTAAAGGTCCTGTTCGCCTTCACTCAGACGATAATCGGCTTGCCTTCGGCATGACTCGTGGCACGTTGGCGCGCAGCATCAAGCGGCCAATAGGACAGAGTCCCGTGGCACTGTGCGCGCGAACTTTTTATAGGACGGAAGCGTTAGACCCCACACCGCCGTTTGTTGCCTCTGCAGAAGTTTTTGCAGGGGCCATGTTCCGACATTCTAACCAAGAAATCCCGCGCATCCAAAATTCTGGTGACGCAGGCGCTCTTTGCTGGCCATCGGAGCCTTCTCTATAGGGTTAACAACGGGCAAGCGGCGATTATTCTTCCTTGGACTTGGTGATTTTCAGTTTTTCGTAAAAACCATCCTCTTCCAGCCGTTCAAGATCTGGATCCGCTTCTTCCTTGTTCACGTATCGACCGAGCGTGACGCGCATTCCCTCCGGGGACGTGCCCTCTAGTCGCCACAGCTTGGGAGGCGGGGGCTCTTTGGCAGGGCGGCCGCGCTTGGCCGTGGGCTTATTCTCCGCAGATTCTTCGGTACCCGCTTTGGTATCCTCTTTTTTCGAATCATCGCTGGCGCTATCGCTTGCCTCGGCGTCGGTGCCTTCTTCGGTCTCCTCGTCTTCCGTTACCAAATCTTCTTCTTCAGCCATGCCCTATTACCTCAAAGTGTTGGACGCCTCGCGAGACGATTCTTGATGCAAAGTCAAAAATGACAACGATTTCCTCGCTTCCTGTCAATAGTCAGAAAATGCGGCAACCGATTTCGGGCGCGTGCAACCGCGAAGGCGCCGACTGACTGTACTGTCATGACGGATTTTTCGGTTTTCCAGTAGCCGCCGCTCGATCTCGTCCGTCTTCGACTTCAGATCACGACGAAATTCTCATTCGTTCGTCGTTACGAACACACTATCGACGGATCGTCAAGAAGGGCGATACATGCGTGCGCTGCGGCGAATATTGATATTCCATGAGAATTGTGCAGTTTGGCGGCCCCGCGAGTTGAATTCCGGGTGCCGCTTGTGTTGTAATAACGATACCTGTCTAGGTGTCATTCACGCCACATCAAAGTAAGTCAGGACGAGGTGGGAGCCAAATAATGAGTCAAATCAGAATGTGTCGACCGTTTTCAATCATGTTGTGTCTGTGTAGTAGTCTCTTCGTGGCCCAGTTGGCAACGACTGCGATGGCGCAACCGGTGTGCCCGCAGCCCGCTGGCGAACCCGTCCTGTGTCCCTCGTTGACGCCGAATCCGTGTGCCGGCGGCCCTGCAGGAACCCAATGCTATCCCATCAAGGTGCGTTACAACCCGGGCGTGCCGGGTTTGCTGGAAGCGGTTGACTGTGCCTGTGTTCAGTTCGGTCAGAGCTGCGGCCCGGTCTCGTTCCTGGGCGACCTTGTCCGATGCGCCGGCCCTTGTCTTCCGCCGTTCCCGGCCGGTTCCGAATGCCAGGTCATCGTAAACGGTGTTCCAACCGGAGCGGCCGATGCAAACTTTACGACGTTCCCCCCCGGATCCGAATTTGAATGTGGTTGCGTCGACGGCGGACAGCCGGATGGCGCGTGTTGTCTTCCGGACGGTTCGTGTATCGTCGGACCAGCAAGTACCTGCCAGGGCGCTGGCGGAACGTATCTCGGTGACGGTTCGCGTTGC
>JAJDEC010000678.1 GCA_029259995.1 Phycisphaerae bacterium | reverse complement strand
GTTGGGAACTCGAGTTTCGATACACTCGGCGCTGTTGCGTTTTCTTACGACGTGGACGCTGTGCGCGAACCTTATCGTCGCGCCCCCATCGCTGAAGCGATGGACCACCCGGCCGCAGGTCCATTTGAGTGCGTAAACGCGCGACGCCGGGCGTGCATTGAATTGAGCCGCGCTCCCGGCAGAGTCTCGTTGTCTCAACGTGGCGTCCCGCGATTGCCCGGTCGGCTGACGGGACGTCGTCGTGAGGACACGGCGGCTCAGAATCGAACTTCGCAATCCACGAATTCCCGCAAATGCGAGGGGAGTCTCTTTTCTCCGACATGATGCCGCTCGCATGGACGGCGGCCCCACTAATCGTCCACGGCGCCAGCACCATTGCCCTTGGTCTTGACGCCTTTCAGCAATCCCTGCAAGCCGTCACGATCCAGGATGTCGATCCGCTGGCGCGCAAGCGAAACCAACCCGCGGTTTTCGAAAGTCTTCAAATGCCGACTGATGATCTCGCGAACACTGCCCAGTTCCATGGCCAACGCATGATGCGTCACTCGAATCGGCGCCCGACGCTCAAGCAGAGCCGTCGCGAGGCGCTTTTCGACTGTCTGAAATGTCACGCGATCGACCGTTTCGACGAGGCGGACGAACCGCCGCGAAATGCCGCCGAAAATGAACCGCCGAAATGCGGAGGACTCATCCATAATGCGAAAGAAAAGATCACCCGGAAGCGTGACGGCCGCCAGCTTGCCTTCCGCAACGCCGCGCGCAGGCGACGGACACGCGCCAAACAGACAACTCGCCGACAACGCACAGCAGTCCCCGGGCCGGATCCGGTCCAGCGTAATTTCACGATCTTCGGAGGAACGGACCACGGCCCGGGTTCCCCCGTCCAATGGGAGCACAAACCGATCTGCAAACCCGCCCTGCTCCAGCAAGACTTGACCGTCCTCGGCATTCACCAGATCGCATTGCTCGAGCATCAGCGTTCGCGATGCATCGGACAGACCGGCAAATACCGGATACTGGCGGTGAAGTCGACTTTCATCACTTTCAGACAACATTGACACATTCTCCGTATGACCCGATTTCTAAGAGACTCTCTCAAATTTTATCGTTCCGTGCCTGAAATCAAACGAAATCCGTTGCTGGATCGACGTGTATTCAGGACACGACGCAATGCATCAACGCGCAAGACCCGGCAGCCTCATTGGTCAATGAGGGCCTGTTTTCTTTGCGCAAGAGCGCACGACTTCGGGGCCGACTACGTCAATAAATGAACTGGCGCCGATTCCAACCTTGCGAGGGGTTATTGGCTCGGTGTTTTCGCAACGCACCCGTTCAGACAGGTGGCCGCAATGCATAATCCATAATTTAACCGATTTATGCAGGACGTGCGAGTCGCAGTTGCTTGATGGGTCCAGCTCGCCGCGTCGCCAGATGCACACAGGCCTTGCCTGCCTGTTTTGCAGACAACAGCACCTCATCCGCCATCTCCATGGCCTCTTGGAGCGTTCCCGGCTGATTGTTCACAATACTCGCCACTCCTGCCGTCAACGACGGAGCCGGCCGCACTTTGACCATCATTTTCGCCCGCTGTGCGAAATGGGCGAGAATTCGATCGGCGACGACCATTGCCTGCGCCGCCGGAAGTCCCGGCATGACCAGTAGAAACTCGTCTCCGCCGTATCGAATTGCAAAATCGCCGGTCCGTGTATTCTGACGAAGCAGCTCGCCCACAAAACGCAACACTTCATCGCCGGCGGCGTGTCCTTCTGAGTCGTTCAACAGCTTGAAATTGTCCAAGTCGAACATGACCACGGAAAGATCTCGGCTCGCCGAGCGCTGTGCCTCGAACACATCCGGCAGTTTCTCTTCCAGGAACCGTCTGTTGTACACATCAGTCAGCTGATCCTTCCACGCGGCTTCCTGAATTCTGTGTAAATCTCTCGAAATCCTGCGCGTCTCCACGGCAACGCGTGTATCGGATCGCCGTTCCGTGATTTCCGCCTTGCGTTTCCAGGTCAGGGCATCGAGCTTCAAGGAATGCATCGCTTTCGCGAGGACGCCCAATTCCGCGTGAGACTCATACGCCGACGTATCCGTTCGATCCTGTTCGTTCGCAGAAGCGGCCGCGATCAATGTGCCGAGCGGCTGGACAACGTCGCGATGCAGCCGCATGGCGCCGATGACGAGCGCCAATCCACCGGCTCCGATCACAGGCATGTAATAAAGTATGAAATGCTGCCAGAATCCGCCGAGCATCGGGCTCATGTCCAGCAACACACCCAGTCTTGCGGGCTTTTCCGATACCGTGCCGACGCCGATCGAAACAAACTGTGCGTCCAACGGGCCGTCATCCGACAAGTCCTCGTGGGATATCCAGAAGTGAGCGTCATTATTCGCAGCAGACGTCCGCTGCGTTCGGACCACATCCAGCATCTGCGCATGCTCGGGCCGTCGGCCTTCGCAGGCGAGTTGCCGACCGTCGCCGTCCCAGATGCAGATGGCGAGCAATGACGGAGACTCGAGCATCGTCCGACAGACATGTTCAATATCACTGGATTCTGAAACGCCGCTGGCGTCAAATTGCAATGCCATCGTTTCGGCGAGCAGCCGTGTTCGATTGTGTGCGGCGTGATGTGCGTCTTCGCGACGAAGAAACTCATGCGCAGTCAGCGCAGTCGCGGACACTGCCAGCAAAACGCCGACGAGCGAGGCGCGAATCGATGCCTTGGCCGAAACCGGCCTGTTACGCGTTGCCAAAGCTGCACCTCCTCCTGCGAACGAACTGCGACCCGCTGCGCCGCCGCCGCCCGACACTGGCCCGTCTCACAGCCGACACCCCCCGCATCAACCGCGAATCGCCCGCGACATCGCCCAGGGGCCGACTGCCGGAAAGGCGATCAGTGAAAGGTACGATTCAGAGACTGCGTATCCTGCATTAATGACCGGATTGGCCGAAACTGAGATACCGAGCGTGCTCGATCGTCGAGACATCGAGCACTTATCAGACGACGCGCGAAAGATTCCGCCGAGATTCCTCGCCGTAGACGGTGAATCTCGGCGAGCGCTGGGATTGGGCGCCGCCGATAACGCATGATGGTTCTGACTATGGGAAATGGGGCTGCACATGCCTTGTGGCACTGCCATCGCGCATCGCATACTGGTTCTGTCACGTGATTTTCGGAGTCGAGACGGAACGACAAACCTGTATGGCCCCCGACCATCCGTGCGTCAGCGCGTCGCCTCCTATGGAGTGATAACGGGCAGTCCGTCAATTAGCGTCTCATGACCGCGAGCCTGCCAATCAGGCCGCCTGCCGCAAGTCCAGACAAACCATCTTCTGAAGATTCCGCATGAACAGCCGCCCGTAGCTCAGCGTCGGGATCGTCCAGCACTGCTCGCCCCGATCGCCCTTCTGCTCGAAAACGACGGTCTTCCCCGTCGGTTCAAAACCCTTCGGCGACGCCTTGCCGATCTGCAGTTCGCCCTGGCTCGTCAGCAGGATCAGGTTTCCATCGGCGAGCAGAACCGTACCGTGCCGATATTCGTTTCCGTCCTTCTCCCATTTCAAGTCGCCCGTCTTGAATTCGACGCATTTGAACGACGACTGATCGCATGTGTAGAGATAGCCCTCGTGCAGGACGGGCGTCTGGAATTTGTTCTTCAGTTTGCGCGTTCGATAGACTTCTTCCGCCTCGAGTCGATCACCTTTCGTCTTCAGCTTGAACAGGCCGGCGCCTGTCTTGTAGCCCGACGACAGAAACAGATGACCGTCATGAAAAATCGGCGTTGCGGCGTTGACTTTCCAACTCGTCTCCCACGGCATCGTCAGCACTTCGCGACCTGATTTGATGTCTGCCACGACGACAGAGTTGCCCAGGAATCCGACGACGTATCGCTTGCCGTCCAACGTGAACGGATACGGCGTTGAATAACCCGAGTCTTCATCGGCGCCGACCTTCCAGACGGGATCGCCCGTCATCTTGTTCAACGCACGCATCCCGCCGCCCTGGCTGCCGACAGTCACAATCGCCAGATCGCCGTCGATCAGGACCGAACCGCTGTAGCCCCACTGCGGCTTGGCGTCGAATTTCGCCGACCACTTCTTCTCGCCCGTTCCCGCGTCATAGCAGCCGAGCGTGCCCAAGGCGCCGAGCACATACACGCGATCGCCGTCGATCGTCGGCGTCGACCGCGGACCGTCGCCCCATCCCGTCATGTCCTTGAAGTTGTCTTCCATGCGCGTCTTCCAGACCAGTTGTCCGCTCTGGGACTCGAAGCAGAATAACACCTGATCGGCGCCGTCCACGCCGCAGGTATACGTCTTGCCGCCGACGACCACGATGCCGCTGTAGCCCGAACCGATGGCCGCCTGCCAGATCGATGCGAGTTCACCTTTCCATGCCGTCTTAAGGTTCGACTCATCGCTTTTCCCGTCATAACCCGGGCCTCGCCAATGTGGCCAATCGCCCGCATGTGCGACTGGAACGCAAATGGAAAATAGGATGGCGATGAACAGCGCGCGACGGCAATATCGATTCTGCATGATGGATCCTCTGGGCTCGGAGTTTTGGCAACCTTGTGGCTGCACGCGTATGCTAGTCCCAACGGATTGGGCATTCAATGAATCGATCGATACACAGCATCCGTATCCCTCTGGAGTACGAATGACGACGTCCCACACGGAAAAGTCTCTCCGAACCGAGCTCTGTCAGATCGCCCATCAGGTTCACGCGGCCGGATTCGTCGGCGGCAGCGATGGAAATGTATCCGCTCGTTTCGGCAGCGATCGTTTCCTGATCTCCGCCAGCGCCACATGTCTCGGAACGCTGACGCCGGACGATCTTGTCATCATCGATCCCGCCGGCGACGTCGTCTGCGGAACGCGTCGAGCGTCGAGCGAGCGATGCATGCACCTGGCCGCATACGCGCAACGAAATGACGTCCGCGCCATCATTCACGCGCATCCGCCGACTGTTGTCGCCATGACGCTCAGCGGCATGCAGATGCCGCCCGACGTTCTGCCTGAAACCGTCATCGCCTTCGGACGCGTGCCGACCGCGCCCTACGCGACGCCGGGGACCCGGGACGGCGGCGAAATCGTCAAAGATCTTGTCCGCAGTCACGACGCCATCATTCTCGATCGGCACGGATCATTAACGCTTGGCGATACGATCCGCGCCGCAATGATGCGACTCGAACAGCTTGAGCACGCCGCCAGGATCATCACAAAGGCGATGCAACTCGGCGAGTTGCGGACGCTTCCGGCAGATGAGATTCGGCGATTGGAGGACCTGCGAAAGGCGTATTTCAGCCCGGACACCGATTGATCCGGAAAATCCTGAATTCGACGCCGGCCGCAGCTCGACCCGCCCATCGCAATATTCGCAGTGATGCAATCGACTTGCCGAAAAGACGTCGATCGTGTTATCTAGAGCAAATCCACTCGCATGACGGATCGGAACACGGAGGTATCCATGCATCGCTCTCGCCGTATCGAATCATTCATCGTCGCCATGTTCATCTGCATGATGCCATTCATCGGTTGCGCATCACCCCAGGTCTGGGTTGAATCCGAACGACGCATCGAACTCCCGGTCGAATCGGCGAAGCAACTGGATGTGCATTCGGAAAATGGTTCGATCTTTGTGTTTGGTGAAGACAAGGCTGAGAACGAAAAGATCGAGATGACAGTGCGAATCCGCGCAGGTGGACGCGATCGCGTCGAGGCCGACACGTGCCTGAACTCCATCGAGATTGACACGGCCCCGCTCGCGTCGGGACATCGATCCGTCCGGACTATCTGGCGGCGTGCGAAACGGCCGGATTGGGAGGCCCGCGTCTCCTATGAAGTGCACATGCCGGGGCGATTGGCGCTTCACGCGACGACCGACAACGGCGCGCTCAACGTCCGCAATGTCGGCGGCGAATGCGTCCTGGAAACCGACAATGGCCCTATCGAGGTCCGCGGCGGACGAGGCCGATTGCAGGGTCGAACCGCCAATGGCCGGATCGACGCCGAATCAACGGCCTCCAGCGTCAATCTTCGCAGCGAAAATGGCGCCATCATGGCCGTGCTTTCCGCGGCTGGACCCGTAAGCGGTCATATCGAGTCATCCAACGGCCGCGTTCGCGTCATTTTTGGAAACAAGGCCTCGACGAACGTCAGCGTCGGTACATCCAACGGTGCCATTCGTGCCAGAAGTCTGGATTTGGCAGATCTGCACAGTTCTCGCACCCACCTGAGCGGCAAACTCGGCACCGGCGGCGGACAACTCCGGATCCGGACCGCCAATGGACACGTGACGTTGAGATCCATCGGGACGGCCCAAACCCATCGAGTCGTCGGCCAATACGACCGCTAATTGGCGAGCGAGGCTTGATCTCGCAACCCCCTTCGAGACAATGCGTTCCGGAATTCCGGCGGAGATTGGACTTCTTGTGCTCTACGCCTTGACTTCCATCGGCCGAAGACTAACTTTGTGCCGTTTTTGACGGGGATTGTCCCCGCCTGATTGACGATAAAGCCATCCGAAAGCGTGGTGTGCCATGGCTGCGGCGAAGAAGACATCGAAAAAGAAAACGCCGGCTCGCAAAACGACCAGCAAGAAGAAAACAACCTCATCACGCGCTCAAGCAACGTCGAAGTCCAAAACAAAGAAAAAGTCCACTGCCGCGGCAGCAAAGCCGGCGTCGAAAACCAAGAAGAAGAAAAAGACCGTGGAAAAGGCAGCGAAAGTGAAGAAAACGACGAAGACACGGGCCAAGAAGACGACGAAAACAACGAAATCTGTCGTCACCAAAGAATCTCCGAAACCTGAAAAGAAGCCTGCGGCCAAGCCCAAACCCGCGAAGCCCGCATTCGACGCAGAATTCCTGACGCAGGTGCGCGAATCACTCGTCGACGAGCGACGATCTCTGCTGTCAATGATGCAGTCCACGCAAAAACAACTGGCGGGCCGCGACACGGGCCTTGCCGACTTGAGCGATATTGCCTCAGGAGGTTTCGAAGACGAACTCGCCATCGGGCTCATGGCGAGTGAAGCGGCGACGCTCGAAAAAATTGACGCCGCCATCAAGCGGATCGACGACGGCAGCTACGGAATCTGTCGCGATTGCGAAAAGGCGATCCCCAAGAAACGTCTCGAATTCCTGCCCTTCGCACAGCGCTGCATGGAATGCGAAGGCAATCGAGAGCGCCGCGTTCGCATGGGCACGATTAACGACTGACTCGGGAACGGCTATCGCTTCTCCAGTCGCTGAGTTCCGCCTTCCGCCTGGATCTCCAGCATACCTGTGATGTAATACTTCGCTGGATACTCCCGCGGCGCAGCCCCCGGCCGCATCAACTTCAACGTGAATCCATTGAATTCGTACTTTCCGCGGAGATTCCGACTGTCGCCGCCGGCCACGCGGGCCGTCGCCCGATAGTCGCCGTTTTCCTTGAATTCGGCGGAGACGATGTAGAACTCCATGTCCTGTGGAATGGGTTTGACTTCCCATGTGCCGACAAGCGCCGAACTGCATCCGACGCCGAACAGCCCCACGACGAACAACCCAAACACCAGAAACCCACGGCCGAGACCGTCGCGATTCATCATCTGATTAACCTCACAACTACCGTTATCGCAAAGAGATATCGTCAAGCCGCGCGAACCGTATTTAGGCCCGTCGAATCTGTCAACTTGGACCACATCGGCCCCGACGCCTTGTACCAATCGCCAACGCCGGATAAATTGCACGGGCCGACAACCCACAGGTTCGATCGGATAAGCGTTGAATAGCAGTAAATTTACGACACGTAGAGTGAGGGCGCATGGCCAATCCCGAAGCGATAGAAGTTGAGGCAGACGTAGTGCAGGCGCTGCCGAATACAATGTTCCGACTGGAATTTGAACACGATGGTGAAAAGCATCAGGTGCTTGGCCATATCTCAGGTCGCCTGCGAAAGCACTTCATTCGAATTCTGCCCGGCGATCGCGTCCGCGTCGAATTAAGTCCTTACGACCTGTCGCGCGGCAGAATCGTACGACGTCTGTAGTACGACAACTCGCCGCCATTCCGCACTTCAATAGCCCGACTCGCCCAATCCAGAAACGACCGGACGCCCGCGGTTTCGCCTGCGGCAATGGACTCAACTCGATCGGTTGTTCTCGCCGTAGGCCTGCACGATACGCGTCACGAGTTTGTGTCGAACGATATCCAGCTTGTCCAACCGAACGATCGCGATGCCATCGACGCCTGTCAATCGACGCACGGCATCGACAAGCCCGCTTTGCCGGCCGCTGTCGAGGTCGACCTGACTGTCGTCGCCCGTCACGATCATCTTGCTGCGATGCCCCATGCGTGTCAGCGACATCAGCATCTGTTGCGGCGTCGCGTTCTGCGCCTCGTCGAGAATGATCGCGGCATTGTTCAAAGTGCGACCGCGCATGAAGGCGAGCGGGACGACTTCAATCACATCGTTGTCCATGAATCGCTTGATCTGCTCGAAATCCATCATGTCGTGCATGGCGTCGTAGATCGGACGCAGGTAAGGATTCACCTTCGCCTGTAAATCGCCCGGGAGGAAGCCGAGCTTTTCACCGGCCTCCACGGCCGGCCGCGCAAGCACCAGCCGCTTGATGCGCCCCGTCTTGAGAAGCGACAACGCCATCGCCACGGCAAGATACGTTTTTCCGGTACCCGCCGGGCCGAGACAGAAGCACAGATCATTCTGAGCGACAGCTTCGACGTACGATTTCTGTCCGTCCGTCTTCGGTTGAATGATGGCGGACTTCCGAAAGACAGGAATGAAGTCCGTCGGCACATCGTCCGACGCGCGCTTCACGGCGACGGCCGCCAATGCGTCCGACATGTCATCGGCCGTCAGACTTTTCTTCTTCTTTAGCGCCGTGCGCAGCGCCTCAATGACCGACGCAGCCTTGCCGACATCGTCTGACTCGCCGACGAGCTTCATCGTCGCCCCGCGCGCAAACACTTTGACTCCGAGCACTTCGCGAATGGTCCGCAGGTTGACGTCCCCGGGGCCGTAGAGCTGCATGCGCTCGTCGTCGCCGCCATCCAGTGTGATTGTGATTTCAGCGATGTTAATTCTCCGTATGGAACAGCCTACAGGGACGCTAGCTGATCAGAAGCCACCATGCAACGGGTGCCGCCCAAAGCGGCGAATCCAGGATGTCCAGGACGCCGCCGAACGCCGGGATTGCATTGGCCGAATCCTTCGCCTTCGCGTCGCGCTTGAAAAGTGACTCAACCAGATCGCCGAACTGCCCGACAAGCGCCATCAACAGTCCAAACGCGATCGCTTTCATCGGGACAGGAAAGAGGCCCCGCAAGATCGACGCTTCAGCCGCGTAACGTTCGACAAGCCATGGCGTCCCCACGGCAACGATGACCGACGCCGCAACGCCGCCGGCCAATCCCTCCAGCGTCTTTTTGGGGCTCAGCCATTCGATCATCTTGTGCCGCCCCAGCGCCATTCCCGTGAAGTACGCACCGATGTCGCAGAACTTCACCGTTGCGAGGAAGTACAACAGGAGCCACGTCGCCCCCGGCGGTCCGAACATTCGAATTCGAACGAGAAACTGCCCGAGCAATCCAAGATAGAGGATCAACAGCAAAGACGAGGCGATCGCCGCCGATGCGCCATCCGTCTTGCGCCGGCGCATCACGAAGAAGCCCACGCCGAGAATTCCGGCGGCAAGGCAAACGATCGTCGCACGCATGTCCGCAAGCACGAGTGATTCACGGCTCGCCTCGGGTCCGTTGCCGGCGACAAAGGGGATCGCGACCAACACCAGATTGACCAGGGCCGGCCACAAGAGCAAAGGCGACATACCCGCCGATCGGACGAGCCGATTCAATTCGACTGTACCGAGAACGACGAGCGCCGAGACAACGAGGACGACGGGCATCCCCGCCAAGGCGACGATGCCGAACACGTCTCGCAACCAGTTCGGCGCGACGGGGGCACTCACGCCACTCCAGTGCGCGTCTGCGTAAAGACTGCCCGCCAGCGCCAGGCTCATCAGAAATCCGAAAATCAGTCGATATCGCAACATTCGGCGGATGATAACGCCGCGGGGCAGGTAAGGAACCAATCAAAAAAGGTTCATCACGGAATTCCGAAACGGAGCGAATCGTTCCGGATTCATGTGACTGCGAATGCACGAACGGATTGTATGGCGCATTGAATCCAGTAACGCTTCGTTCAGCATTTCGCTGTCTGGGCGTAGTGTCCGGGGAGCAATGCGCCGGCTGGCTGAACGTCGCCGTGAGGACACGGCGGCTCTGACTCGAGCGTCGCAGGGCGCGAATTCACGCCCCGCGCAGACCGAATCATTAACCGCCCGCGGCCGCAATCTCGGCCCGCCGCCGCAAAATCTTGTCCACCTTGAGCGTTCCTCGCTTGCCGTTGGGCGCCGATTCCTGGTCCGTGGAATACGAGACATGCATCCGCATCCTGTTTGGCTCAAACACGACGCTGTGATACGTCACAAGTCCGCCGTCCCCCATCGACACGCTCTTCAACAGTTCCCAGGCGCCGTCAATCGTCAATTCGGACTTGCCGTCTATCTTCGACAGCCCGTTCGTGAGTTGACTGTATCGGCCGCAACGTTCCGCCTTCCGACGCTCGCGGAAATGATTCGTTGCAACCTGATAATTGGAATCGTTCTTCCCCGTCGGCGTTTCCGCTTCGTCTTTCGCCGGATGTCGGACCGTGACGCCGCGGCTGTTTTTCCTGACGCCGTCATACTCGAAGACGAGCGACGGAACCGAATCGCCTTGCCGGGGCGACGCGACGGGCACAATATTGCCGACCAGCACGCGAAGCCGAGACAGCACGCCCAGCACATCCGCCTCCACATGCTCGGACCGCACCGATTCGATCGCGGCACGCAAGGCGAAGCCTCGGGGCGTCAGTC
Source organism: Phycisphaerae bacterium (assembly GCA_029259995.1). Taxonomy (GTDB): domain Bacteria; phylum Planctomycetota; class Phycisphaerae; order UBA1845; family UTPLA1; genus ECT2AJA-110-A. The sequence continues at coordinate 6,726 of JAJDEC010000678.1, read as the reverse complement.
CGACTCCGTCATCCATCGTGCCGACATACGCATCATGCATCGACACTGTCACGCCGTGTTCATTCATGCCCGTCAGACAGATGATCATCCCCGGCCACGTCACGGAGATCCACGCCGCCTCGCTCGATCCGTCCTCCGGGACATGGGCGACCACAATCTGCGAGGTTCGCAACCCGTCGATCGCATGCCAATCCAGATTGCGGCCCGCGATGGTATTGCCATCCGTCGTCTCTTTGCCCCACGCGGTAAACGAAGAACACCCGAATCCGATCGAATCCGGAATACAGTTCATCGCGACCAGGTCATTCCGCGTTAACTTGCGGCCCAATTTCGGAATCGTGGTTTTTCCATCCAGTCGTTCCTCAATTCCCGCAAGCATGCCGTCCAACTCAACAAGATACGGCGAAGGTACCTCCATGATCTGATCCAGATTCCTTGAGAGCGCTTCGAAGCGCCTCGGCCCGCCGCTGATCTTTTCCGCCGCGAGAAAGCCGTCGATCAGATCCATGATATCACGCGCGAGCAGGTAGCCGTGCGCGTAACCGCGATCCCGCGGACCGCCCGTCACACGCATCACGCGGACGCCGTCCACGTTGCGAATCTTGCCGTGATCCGTTGATGCCAAGTCGGGCCCCGCAGCCCGTGTCATGGATACGAAGCAGAAAACCAGGGTGGAACAGACGGCAACAACGGGCCCGATTCGATCGCTACGTTTTTTCATCAATCATCCTCGTTGAGTTCAGGTCTGCGGCGCGGGGCAATCCGCTGCGCGTGCCCAGCTGACGTCAATTGATAGCCCATATACGGCAACAGCTCGCGTCAGACGCGAGCTGTTGCCGTCGAACCGTGTCGAATTGTATCGGGTTGCGACGCCGTTTGCACAGCATGGCGCCGGCGCGCATGAATCCGCTCTGCGATCCTGAATCGCCTTAGACGCGCGCTTTCGCCTTGCCGCCGAATTTTTTCTTGCCCGCGGCGGGCTTGTTCGCGATGGGCTTGTTCGCGATGGGGGCGGACTTGCTGATGTTCATGTCGGCTTCCTTGGATGCGTCGGGGGCGTCCATCGCTGAAGCGTCTGTCGCCTTGACGGCCGCCGCATTCGCAACGTCATCACCTGCGGCAGGCACCTTGTCCGCGTAGCCGCCCGCCTCCAGAACCTTCAGCCGTATCTCGGCCATCAACTCCTCGTTCGACTCCAGGAATCGCTTCGCATTTTCACGGCCTTGCCCCAACTGCATCTCGCCATAGCGGAGCCATGCGCCCTGCTTCTCGACAATGTTGTACTTGACGCCCAGTTCGAGCAGATCCCCGCTCTTGCTGATCCCCGCGTCAAACATGATGTCGAACTGGGCCTCGCGAAACGGCGGCGCCACTTTGTTCTTGACGACGCGGGCCCGAACCTGATTCCCCGTCACACGATCCCCTTCCTTGATCGAAGCGATGCGACGAATATCGATGCGTATCGAACTGTAAAACTTCAATGCCCGACCGCCCGGCGTCGTTTCCGGATTCCCGAACATGACGCCGATCTTCTCGCGAATCTGGTTGATGAAAATCACGATACAGCGGCTCTTCGAGATCGCCGCCGTCAGCTTTCGCATCGCCTGACTCATCAGGCGCGCCTGTTGACCAACGAGCGCCTGCCCCATCTCGCCCTCAAGCTCCGCCTTCGGAATCAGGGCCGCGACTGAGTCCACGACGATGATGTCCACGGCGTTCGATCGCACCAGCATGTCGGCGATCTCCAGCGCCTGCTCGCCGCCGTCCGGCTGCGATACCAGCAGCGTCTCCGTATTCACGCCGTTTTTCTTCATCCAGGCCGGATCCAGCGCGTGCTCGACGTCCACGAACGCACAAACCCCGCCACCCTTCTGGGCTTGCGACACCATGTTCAACGCCAGCGTCGTCTTGCCGCTGCTCTCCGGGCCGAAGATCTCGACAATTCGGCCGCGGGGAATGCCGTATCCCCCCAACGCCATGTCCAGCGACAAGGCCCCTGTCCCGATGGCGTCCTTCGTGATCGAAAAATTGCCATCCATCTGCATGATCGCGCCCTTGCCATAGGCACGCTCGATCTGCTGAAGGGCCCGATCCAGGGCTTGTGTGCGTTTTTCGCCGACTGTTCCGTTACTCTTGTCGGAGGCTGTTTTCGCCATGCGTCACTCCGTCGCTGCATCGTGTGGGTTGTTTTTCCTCGTACCGCCCTGGGCACGAGCCTTTATCTTGCACGGTTCATCGACGGCTTGCAAGCCCCGAATTTAGGAAAATGTTAGGAATTGTTCGGGCGTCGTCCCGAGCCCGAATCGGCTGCGCAACGACATGCGTCATGGCCGTTCTCCCCGCTCAGTCGCCCGCCGTCGCGTGAGACGCCGACCGGATCCACGTTGTCCCAAGGGGGCCGCCGGTTTGATCGTGCGCGCCGAGAAACACCGATCGGTATTCGAACCCGCTCGCATGGACACGCTTGAATACGCGACGCCGGGCCCGCCGCACCATGCGGCCTGCCGCGCCGAATCCAGTAACATACGCACTTGTTGAACGAACAACGACACGCAACCACTCGTCTGGAAACCCAAGGAACCTGGAGGATGCAGAATATGATTCGTCGTCATCGAATCGAAAGAATCGGGCTCGCCATCGGCCTCGTCGCCTCGTTCGCCTTCGCCGGCGCACAACGACTCGCCGCCGAAGAGCCGACCTACAACGAATTGCAGCGACAATTCGAATCGGCCTACGCCGCAAAAGACTACAAGAAGGCGTTGGAAGTCTGCGAAAAACTCCATGAGGCACGCCCCAGGGCCGTCGCTCACATCTACAACATCGCGTGTATGAATTGCCTGATCGGCGAAAAGGACAAGGCATACGATTGGCTCGAAAAGCTTGCCGACGCCGGCTACAAGGATGCCGAATACCTGCGCGAAGACGCCGACTTTCGCACAATGCACGCCGAAGCCCGATTCCGGAAAATCGCGGATCGTATCAGCGGCAAGAAGCCTGCAAAGGATGATGACGAGCGCAAGATCAAGAAACTCAAAGAGGACAAGCCGAAGATAGCGGACGCCAAGCTCTCGCCGCGCGATCATGCCGCGAAAATCAACGAGCTCACGCAGAAGCTGATGAGCACGGCGGCCAAGGACAAGAAGAAGGCCCTGGAATTCGCGATGGAGGCCCACGAACACGCCCGGGCCCTCGAGACAATGGCCAAGGAAGATGACAACGCGGATCCGCGCCTTGCGCAGTTCGCCGACGCGCGCCTCGGCCTGACGGCTTACAACGTCGCCTGCATGTACTCCCTGCTCGACAAGAAGGACGAGGCCTTCGATTACCTGAACAAGGCGATCGATCACAAGTCGTTCGACGAAAACATCGTCGATCAGATCAAGGGCGACTCCGATCTCGACGCCCTGCGCTCCGATGCCCGCTACGCCAGGGCCATGGAGCGCCTCGGCGAGAAAGTCGCGAAACCTGATCCGCGATTCAGCGACGATAACCTTCCCGACGTCGACGACATGCCTCCGGAGAAACGCGGCGAGGCGATCGGCCAGATCGCACAGGAGCTCGTCAACGCCGGCGACAAGCTCGACGCCGATGAGAAGCTTGCCAAGGCCCGCGTGGCGTTGGCCCACGCAAAGAAGCTGATGGATCTCGACGACAAGAATCCGCGAATTCTCAGCGTCTGGTCATTGACCAACTACAACGTCGCCTGCATGCACTCCCTGAAGAAGGACGCTGACGCCGCATTTTTCTATCTCGGCCGCGCTGTCGACGCCGGCGGATTCGGTCGCCCCATCAAGGATTCAATCGAAAACGACTCGGACTTCGACAACATCCGGAAAGATGATCGATACGACGACTTGATCAACCGCGCGAAAGCGCCCGCCGCGCCGCGACAGCGCCGATCGGATCCCGAGCCGGAGCCCAAGGAAGAGACTGTCGATCCGGCGTGGAAAGTCACGCTCCCGAAGAAGCACGACGCATCCAAGGCGTCACCTCTGATCGTCGCCCTGCATCACTATCACGGAAACATGGACAGCACGACGGATCGATGGCGCAAGGCCGCGGATGAAGTCGGCGCCATCCTGCTGACGCCGCAGGGCACCGTCAGCATGGGCGACGGCATGTTTCATTGGGGCCGCGATATCGACACGATCGAACGCGACGTGATGAAGGCCATCGACAAAGTTCTGGACGAGCACAAAGTCGATTCCAAAAAAATCGTCCTTGCCGGTTTCAGCCAGGGCGGATGGGCGACGTGGGCGATCGCCGCCCGGAACCCCGATACCTTCCGCGGCATCATTCCCGTCTGCGGTCGCGTCGGACCGGAGATCGAAAAAGACCTCGAAGATCCCGACGCCGCGAACCTGCGCGTCTGGATCATGCTCGGCGAAGACGAAAACTCGAGCGTCGTTGAGTCCAACGAACGCGCGGCCAAAGTGCTGAAGAAGGCCGGCGCCAGAGTCAAGAGCGAGTCCTACGATGGCGTCGGTCACGGCTATCCCGAAAATCATGACGAGGAACTCGTCAAGGCCCTTCGATTCATACTCGATTAGCGCAAACACGAAGATCTGAAGACTTACAAACGGAGCATCGACGATGAGTCGATGCTTCGTTTTTTTTTTGTTCATCACGGATTTGCGGGAACATTGACGGCTTCTGCCGTCGCGGCGGCTGCATTCCACAAAGTCCCGGCAGGGACGACATAAAAAAGCCCAGCCTTTGAAGGCTGGAATTGCGACGAATGTTTCCCTGCGCATTGCCGTCTCATGGGGACGGCGCGAGCGTGCCCCAGCGATAAATCGCTGGGCTATTGTCAATGGATCCCTCCGGGATCCTTCGCGGCGCACATTCAAAGTTCCAGAGCGTGATACACCGTCGTCTGCCAGAGCGTGATAAGCTGTCGTCCCGGAATTCCGTGAAGAACCTTTTTGTTGGTTGTCGCGTTTCGCGTCACATTCGACGGGGACCATGCGAAACGCTAATTCCTTTGCCGGGCCGATTCGATCACCTGCCCCGTTTCCACTTCGAAAAATGTCAGATCGTCCGATTCCAGATCGAGCACGGCCACGGAATGCGGCGAAGCCCGATACAGCGCCCCCGGATTGATGACGCGGCTTGCCCCGGTTCGTGAGTCCTTCATCACGTGCGTGTGACCGTGAAACACGTAGTCCAGCGATGGATCGTCGAGCAGGGATTGGAATCCAAACTCATGACCGTGACATACGGCAATTTGCTTTCCGTCGATCGTCAGTCGCAAAGGCGCCTCCGGCCAGGCGAGCCCGACGCGCCGCAGATAGGCGCGCATGGCCCCATCGGCCTGATCGCAGTTGCCCCAGACGAATACACAATCGTGCCCCGCCAGCTCATCCAGCACGGACACGCTGCAGATGTCACCGCAATGAATGAGCTTCTCGGCCCCTTGTCGACCCAGCAGCGCAACCGCCTTCCGCGTGATCGGCGCGTCGCCGTGACTGTCGGACATAATACCGATTCGCATCAATTCCTATCCCAAGCGTTTTCCACCCAGCAAATCGAGGGGGCTGTTCCAGTTTAACAAGTGCCCCGCCATTTCACCCGTGATGCGCACGCCATGAACCTGCATGCGCTCGAGCATCGCCGTCATCCCGTATTGCCCTGCCGCAATCGCCGCCTCGACATATTGGCGCGCCGACGCTCGATAGATCGCGCAACATGGATGCCGTTGAACTCGATCGCGATCCATCGTCTCCGGAACGATTGCATCCGCGTCACACGCCTCCGCCTCGCGCCGAAGTCGCTCCAACAGCTCGACGCTCAACTGCGGCATGTCGCACGCCAGCAGCAGACAGTCCGAATCGGGAAATGCCGCCATCAGGCCGGCCAACCCCGCCATCGGTCCGGCGCCGTCCTCGCTGTCGAACACTCTCCGGATCTTCGCCAGGGAATCGGACAATTCAAACCCGACATGACCGATCAGGACACAAGATTCCGAAGTCTTTTGCGCGATACGAACCGTTCGCTCCAAAAGCGTCTCGCCCCCGACATCGATTAGCGCCTTGTCTCGCCCCATGCGACGACTTCGCCCGCCGACGAGGATTCCCGCGATGCGTGGATGCGCTGCATTTGTCAGAAAATGAGACGATTTCACACAAACCCCGCACATGGCGCCACATGCTTCACGCGTCTGACCGGCCGGCGACGCTCCGCGATCCCATAACATTCTATCATGGCGCTGGCCGAAGCATGCAGCCAGACAAATTGATCTCATGCGCAGCAGGCTGGGAAATCTCAGAAAGACGCGAAATATTGACGAGGCATCAGTACGATTTGCTGTAATGCTCGCCCCGATTTGCTACATTCGTAGGCTTTGGAATACTCACCCGATGCAACGATGTACCCAATCCGCTGTTTCTCGTTCCGGACGGCGCGCCGTCGTCGTCGCGACATTGTTGTGGCTCCACGTCGCCGCCCTCGCAGGAGCATCGCCGCAAGTCGTCAGCCTTTCCCTGATCGACGCCGACAGCGACACGGCCATCCCGCAGTTTGATCCCATCGTCGACGGCGCCGTCATCAACCTCGCCCCACTCCCCTCACGCAATCTGAACATCCGCGCGAATACGTCGCCTGGAATTGTCGGAAGCGTGGTCTTCGGATTCCAGTCAGATCCCACCTTTCGAACGGAAAACGGCGCACCCTACGCCATGTTCGGCGACGCGGGCGGCGACTACCTGCCTTTTTCATTCGACATCG
>JAJDEC010000677.1 GCA_029259995.1 Phycisphaerae bacterium | reverse complement strand
GCGAAGAGTAGCCACGCGCCGACAGCGCCGGATGCAATTGCGTGAAGGATGGACGGCTCGACGAACCGGCGCGTCGGCGCGAGTTCTGTCATCAGATTGGAAACGGGCATCTGGACGTTTCCCGGCGAACGCGTCTTGATCCAGGGATCCGCCTCGGGCGGGAGATTGAGCGGATCTTCGACAAAGGCTCGCGAGAGAACCGTCGGCATTTGTGAGCGGGTGATGCAATAGAGACCGAAGATGGCGATTGGGATCTGCGCCCAGTGTGATGTCGACAGAATGAGTCCGCCGAATGTTGCCGCATAGAGGTAGATGAGCCAGTAGATTCTCGCCTTCCAAAGATGGGCGATTGTCGCCAGCAGCCAGATCGCCAACATAACCGAAACCTGATAGGCCAGAATGATATGCATGATTTCGTTTGTCAGAAGTCGGGCGTGCCATCGGAGCGGTATGAGCGAGGTAAGCAGGACGGGGATCGCGAAGTCCTGCCAGTGCGGTGACGCCGAGCCGAAGGGAAGCCGCATGGATCTTCCGCAAGACTGATGGCGCAGCCAGCGGATAAACGCCAAATCAAACAACTGGCCTGTTCGGACGGCGCGATGGCTTCCATGCACGATGAGAATCGTGAGAGAGGCAAGTACCTGGAGGGCAAACAATTGAAATCTGTCCTCCGATGATTCCGCCCACATTCTCAGAATGCGCAATAGCAGAATCAGCCCCAAGAAGAACGCCGTGGCCCCGCTGGCACCAGGGTGCCTCAATGCAGGACACAATTTCAGCATCACGCGCGTCATCAATTCTTCTCAAAATAGAACGCAACATGTTCGTCCGTCTTCGGCGACGTCAATGTTGCAAGTGCCTCTTGCAATGATGTCCCTTCTCCGATGCGGCGTTTCAGTTCGTCGGGCGTTTCGTACGCCGTGAGTTCGCCGTTGCGAACGATGGCGATGCGATGGGCGAGTTCGTCGGCGACGTCGGGCAGTTGCGTCGCAATCAGCACGGTCACATCGCTGCGTTCCGCCAGTCGGCGCAGGACCTTCTTAAGCACGAAGATGCCGGAGGGATCGAGACCACCCGTGAAGGGTTCGTCGAGGATCAGGGCTCTGGCGTCCGTGATGAGCGCCGAGCAGATGGCGATCTTCTTTTTCTGGCCATTGGAATAGTTGTTGATCGTCGTGTCGCCGTGTTCGGCGAGGTCGAAGATTTCGAGCAGTTGATCGCAGTGTTCCATGAGTCGATCGATGTCGATGTCGTAGAGGCGACCGACGGCGATGAGGAATTCGCGTCCGGTGCTCATACCGGGGACCCATGGATGATCGGGCAGGTAGACGGTCTGTCGGCGGATGGCGAGTTCGTCGTCGACGCTGGCGCGGCGGCGCAGGCCGTTGATTTCGGTGTATCCCTTGACGGGCCAGAGCACGCCGGCGGCGACGGCGAGCAGCGTGCTTTTGCCCATACCGTTGGGGCCCATGACGGCGACGAGTTCGCCGGATGGGACTTCCATTGTGATGTTGCGCAAGACGGGTTTGACGCCGTAATGATGCGTGACGTTTTCGAATCGAATCATTCTTGAGTCTCCTCGGCCATCTCTGTCTTACAAAAAGAATAACCGTCGGCGGGTTGCACGGGTGCTATAACCGGCGGTCGTTTTTTGAATGTGGGTTTACAGGCCCGTCGTTCGTTCGCCCGGCTTTCTAATGGCGAAATGCATGAAAATGCATCGTTTTCGGAACGTCAGGCGGGCTCGGATCATTATTTCTGTCCCTTCCCCGGCGCACTGTCGCGTTTAACTCTGACGTGCGAAACCGTCGGATAACGACGCGCTCCGCCAGGCGGCGACGCGACTCCAGCAGGAAGGTGACATCATGATTCGGAGACAGACGGCACATCGGATATCAATCGCGATCAGTTCATTCATCATCGCATCAACGACAGCGGCGCGTGTCGGGCTATCGCAGGACTGCCTGCCACTGGAGTTGCAGAAAATTCACGCGTACGCCGGAGGTGCCGGCGATAACTTCGGTTGGTCTGTCGCCGTTGATGGAGAGTTTGCCGTTGTTGGGGAAGTGCACGACAGCCACACATTCTTTGATACGGGAACAGCGTCGGTCTATCGATTCGTCAATGGCGCATGGAGCTTCATCGGTCGCGTTACTTCACCCGAACCGGAGACCAGTTCGTGGTTCGGATACTCGGTCGATATCGAGGGCGACGTGCTGGTCGTGGGGTCGCCGTTTCATGATACCGTGGATGGATTTGATGCCGGGCTTGCTTATGTCTATCGGTTCAACGGCGGGAACTTTGTCTACAACGGAACGCTTGAGGCATCAGACGGCCATGCGTTCTCGGAATTCGGTTACTCGGTTTCCGTGTCGAGTTATCTGGGCGTTGAGCGAATCGCGGTGGGCGCGAGAAGCAACGACGAAATCGCGCCGCAGGCCGGGGCCGTCTACATCTTCGAATACAACGACGATTCCTGGGAGGAGGCCGACAAGATCACGGCGAATGACGCGGCCGAAGACGACAAGTTTGGATGGTCCGTTTCGTTGAGCGGGCGATTCCTCGGCGTCGGCGCGCCGGGCAA
>JAJDEC010000676.1 GCA_029259995.1 Phycisphaerae bacterium | reverse complement strand
GGGCCGTAGACCATCAGGTTTGTCTGGTAGCCGATCGGCGTCGCAAAGCTGGCGCTTCCCGCCATCATGATGGCATAGACGAAGGGTTCAAAGCTGACGTTGAGTTGTCGGGACGTTGCCAGGGCGATCGGGAAGATCAGTGCGACGGCGGCGTTGTTCGTGATGACTTCCGTCAGTAGATTGGTTGCAATGTAGATGGCCGCGAGCGTCAGCCAGGGATGATCACCTGCCAGCGCGAGTATGCGATCCGCGATGAATCGCGCGGCGCCGGAATGATCCATTGCCATGCCCAGTCCGAGTCCTGTACCGATGACGATGAGGACGGACCAGTCGATGCTGCGTTGGGCATCGCTTGTGGAGCAGCAGCGTGTGATGATGAGCAGGCCGGCGGCCAACAGGGCGGCCTGGAGCATGCTGAGCCAGCCGAATGCGGCTGTCACGATCATGGCGGCAAGGATGGCCATCGCGATTGGGGCGCGATCGTGTCGCCTCGGGGCGGAGTCTTCGAGCGTGCGGATGAGCAGGAAGTCGCGGCTTTCCCGCTGATGGCGCTCAAACGACGAACCTGCTTCCAGCAGGAGGACGTCGCCGGGTTTCAGGGCGATGTCGCCGATTCGGCCTCGGATGCGTTCGCCGTTTCGTGCGACGGCGAGGACGGCGGCTTCGTAGATCGTCCGAAAGCGGCCTTCCTTGATGGTCTTTCCGACGATCGGGCAGGTCTCTGACACGACGGCCTCGAAGAGTCGGCGGCGATGCCGAGGCGAATCGAGCTTGAAGACCTGGTTTGTCGCGGGGGCGAGACCGCGAAGGCTCTGAAGTTCGCGAATTGAATCGACGATTCCGGCGAACACGAGTCGATCGTCGGCTCGCAGGACTTCGTTCGGTCCCACGGCGGGAAGCAGATCGCCGCCGCGTTCGATTTCGACGAGATAGCATCCAGGCAGATTACGGAGGCCCGCCTGTTCGACGGTCTGTCCGGCAATCGGGCTTGCATGGGGAATGATCATCTCGGCCGTGTATTCGCGCGGGTCCGTCAGGGTTTGTACAAACGAACCGCGATCGGGCAGCAGCTTCGGTCCCATCACGAATAGGAAGATCGATCCGACGAGGGCGCAAGGCAGTCCGATCCATGTGACGTCAAAAATCTGGATGGGTGCGAGCTGCGTCTGCGACGTGACGAGACCGCTGACGACGAGATTCGTGCTCGTCCCGATGAGCGAACAGGTACCGCCGAGGATTGCCGCGTAGCTGAGCGGAATCATCAATTTGCTTGCTGGGACTTTTGCGCGACGGGACCAGTCCGCAACGGCGGGGATGAGCATTGCGACGACGGGCGTATTGTTCAGAAAGGCGCTCATGCCGGCGACGGGGGCGATGATGCGCAGCAATCCGCGCCGCAGTTTCGTTGGCCTGCCGAGCACAACTTGTGCGATCCAATCGACGGCGCCGGTCGTTTGGAGACCGGCGACGACGACGAACAGGACGCCGACTGTGAAGAGGCCGGCGTTGGAGAATCCTGCCAGCGCCTTGTCTGCGTCGAGAACGCCGAATCTCCAGCCCTGCGGCGTCGCCATGGGGCAGGTCATAACGAGCGTGAGTCCACCCATCATGACAGTCGCGGGCTGAATCCGCGTGAATATCAAGAGGGTAAGTACAATGAACAGTGAAGTCAGCACGATGGCCGCTTCAATTCCCATGCAGGCTCCCAATCTTGCGGGATGAGTTCCCGCAGTCTGGCGATTCCAATTCCAAGGGTCATCCTATTGTGGCCTCGGCACGTGTGGAACGCGGAAATTGTCGAGTCTTACATCATATCGGCCGGAATTGCGCGGCTCGCCTCATTGTCGCGGACCCGTCCGTCCGATGATTCCACATGAGTTTCCGATAGGCCTTGAGCGTATGACGTCAGAAAGTTCGGGGGTTATACTCGTGGCGATTCGGTCAGCGCCGACGGATCGGCGCATGCTTAAAGGAATGCGATATGTGTGCAGCAATCATCAAAAGACCGCTTTGGGTTTCGTGTTTCGTCTTACTGCTTGCGATGGGTTGCGGTCAACCATCCGGCTCTCAGGCCATCGTCCAGATCGGGACGACCAAGGCATCGCTGTTCGGACCGCCGCTGGAGTATCGCGCGCTTCAGCCGCGTCTTGAGGATCTGTTTCTGAGTCGGGTCGTCTTCGCGCCTCAGCCAGACGGTCAGGCCATCGGCGCACAGCTCGAACTGGGGAATTACGCTTTCGCGATCCTCAGCGCCAAGGAGTATTGCAACATTGAGGATCCGTCGAAGTTGACGCTGCTCGCGGCGGCGATCAATGCGAACGGAAAGACGGCGCGAAAAGCGCTCATCGTTGTCCGGGCCGGATCGAAGTTTCAGAATGTGTCGGAGCTCAAGGGCAAGAGATTTGCGTTCGGCACCTATGGCGATCTCTTGACGGATCACGCAGTCAGGACGGCCTTGTTCAAGGCGGGGTTGCCGGTGAAGGAACTGGCGACGGAGTTGTTGCCGCCGCCGATCGCCTATGAGGGCCGGCTCTACGCGGGCGGCGATGCGGCCAGCAAGGTTGCCATTCCGATTTTCCGAGGGGATGTGATTCCGATCAGTGCCGGCGTGATCGACGAAGTCGCGTGGAACAAGCTTTCGGAGACGGGCGGCAATGTGATCACGGGGCCAGCCAAGGATGACTTCCGAATCATCGGGGAAACGACGCCGGTTCCGGAACTGCTCGTTGTCGCGGGCACTGGAGCGAGCGACGAGGATGTCGCCGCGATGACGAAATTTCTACTGAACCAGGCCGGAAGTGACGCCAACATCTGTCAGCAGATGAACATCAAGGGATTCACGACGGCGGACAAGGCGTCGTACGATTTGGCGCGGATTCTCCTGAAACAAGTGGAGTGATCGGCGTTCACGATTGGATCGCCAGTTCGATGGAATCCGGGGATTCTCAGCCGGCCCGGATTCCTGACGGTGTTGGTCGATTGCAGAAAATGACTCGTTTCGGAGTGAACCACTGAGTCAGGTTCGTGCGAACAATCCGCCACGCGCCGCCGGGGCCGTCATTGCGATCTGTTCCGTGTTTTTGCTGGGCTCGGTTGCGTACTGGCTTTCTGTAGGGCTTGTCGCGGGGCGAGAAGGCTTTCCGCTCGACGACGCTTTTATCCATCTCCAATTCGCGAGGAATCTGCTCGAAAACGGCGAAATGGCATTCAACGCCGGGGCGCCGAGTTCGGGCTGTACGGCTCCCGGGTTTGCAGGGCTTGTCGCCGTCGCGCAGATGTTCGTCGGCGACTGGATTCGCGCGAGTTTCGCCGTCACGTTGTTGGCAAGCCTCGGTACGGCACTTCTGGTTCATCGGATCCTGCGGCGTTGGACGAATGACGCGGACGTCGCGCGATGGGGCGGACTCGTCGTCGCCATTGCCTGCCCGACGATCATTCAGGCATTCAGCGGTATGGAGTCCGCCGTATACAGTTTCATCTGCCTGTTGGCGGTCGCTGCGTACGGCGCGGGCGGACGTCGCATGCGTCTGGCGGGCTCGTTGCTGTTGGCGTCGTGCATCTGGTTTCGGCCGGAGTTTCTCGTCGGATGTCCGCTTTTATTCGTCGAGTGGATGTGGCGCCGATACAAGCGATTCGACGGCGATCAGAAAGCGACATTTGTAGAAATCCTTTGGATGCTCGGCACTTGGTCGGGCATGGCGGCGACGTATGCCGGTTTTCACTATCGGATCGACGGCCATTTCGTTCCAACGACGTTTGCAGCGAAGGCTGTCGCACATTTTGCGTTGCGACCGCACTGGTTGGAGGGGCTGCCCGCCATCGTGCGCCACGGGAACTGGGACTCTCTTCCGCTGGCGCTGATCGTGCTGCCGATCGTGAATCTGCTCGTCATGGGCGTCGGTTTGTTTACGGTCTGTGCGCCGTTGGCATTCGGTCTGGAAGCATCGGCGAAACGGATGTGGCGTGTTGAAGAATCGTCCGGGGCGGGTTGGCGATTGGCGATCTTGTTGCTGTCCGGATATCCGCTGGCACGCGCTTTTGTGGATCCGGCGGGCACGCTCTGGTATCAGGGGCAGCGTTACTTCGCGCATCTGACGCCGTTGTTCGTTCTGATTGTCTTCGGGGCCTGGCCTATGACGCGGTCTCTCGTTGCCGGTTCCCGATGGAATTGGACGCAACGTCCATTTCGTTCGCAAGCTCGAATGGCGGCCGTCTGGGCGGGGGCGGCATCGACGATTGCCGGGATCGTTGCCGTGTGTTCCGTCAAGAACATTAACGACATGCAAGTCAGTACAGCGCACTGGATTCGCGAGAACTCAACGGAAGCGGATCTGATCGCCGTCAATGACATCGGCGCGATCGGGTTTCTATCAGGCCGACGTGTTCTGGACACTGTCGGTCTCGTCGAGCCGGCGATCACGGAGCATTATCTGAATGGCGGGAAGCTGTCGAATTATCTGGCCGATCAACAGCCTCGATACGTTGTTATCTTTCCGACGTGGTATCCGGAATTCGCGTCGATCGATCAGGGGCTGCAAAGACGGACCGCGTTCACGACGACGCCCAATGTCGTCTGCGGCGGGGACGAGCTCGTTGTTTACGAGCCGGATTGGCCCAGGTTCGCCGGGGCGACGGTTCGGCCTTCCGAGAATGTATCCGGGGCGGACGCGGCCGTCGGGCATGCGCAAAGCCTGCCTTGAGGCGGTTCCACTGGACGCATCCAGTCGTCGCTGATTAGAATCCCGCCATCGACAGATTCCCTTGCAGGAGTAGCAAACGTGAAAACGGCTTCAACCATCGTAGATCGGCTTTCAACGAACGCGGCCGGCGCCGAGTCGCTGATGCGGGACGCACTTTTCGTCGTCGGTGCGAGCGTGCTGCTTGCGATTTCGGCCCATGTCCAGATTCCCGGGCCGTTGCCGCTGACGATGCAGACACTTGTGGTTGTGCTCGTGGCCGCGGCGCTGGGCAGCAAGCGGGGCACGGCCGCTGTTCTGGCTTATCTCGCGCAGGGGGCAGCCGGATTGCCGGTTTTTGCACGAGGAATTGGCGGACTTGCGTACTTCGCGGGGGACACGGCGGGATATCTCGTGGGATTCGTCATCGCTGCATGGATTGTGGGTCGATTGGCCGAACGCGGCTGGGATCGACGATTCGCGAGTGCCGTCGCGTTGTTCCTCCTGGGGCATCTCGTCATTCTGACCATCGGGTTCGTCTGGCGAACGGGATTCTTCGGACTTGAGATTGCGGCCGTCGAAGGTCTGGTCTGGACGTTGCCGGGAATGGCGTTCAAGACGTTGCTGGCGGCGATGTTGCTGCCGCTGGCCTGGCGAGTCGTCGGGAAGCCGGCGGACGCCCGCAACACGTCGGCCGACTAGGGCGATCGTCGAGAATCGCCCACTGGTCGCCAGTGCCCAGTCTGTGAGATACGACGGGCCAGCGCCAATGGCGGCAGCCTGCGGGCTTCAGGCGATCGGGCGACGCCGGATGCCCTTAGGACTCGATCCATATTCATGTCATTGCCATTACGACGCTACCGATTTCGCGCGACAGGTGGACGAGCCGTCTGTGCAGCCGCGCTCATGTGCATGAGTGGGATAGGTTGCACGGGCGCCAACCACATCGATATCGAGATCCAGGACGATCAGCCCAAGTTCTTCATCAATGCCCCCATCTGGACCTGGCCTGGGGAGCCTGTTCGAATCAATGCGCTGGCTGTGGCGAGTAACAACGAGAGTTTCTGGGAGATCCGTACGCTCACACCGGAGGGCATTCCCGCGGCGGGCATCGAGATCCGCTACGGCACGCTTCCGGACGAATTCGAGCAGATCACGCCGCTCAACAATGGTCGTGCGAAGGATCTCGCTCCGGGCGAAACCTATTACATCGGGGCGACGGGGCCGGATGATCAAACGTGGCGTGCAGTTTTTGCGTTGCCCGTGAGTCGCTTCGGTACACCTCCGAATCCCGCGGACACAGCGGAACCCGATCCTGTCAAAATAGACCTTTCCAACCCGCAACCCTGAGCGAGGATTGCCGAATCTTCGGCGTGGCTTGCGCGGCGCAATGACGGCGCGAGTGCGACCGTCGTTCGGATTCACTCACTCTGACATTTTCTTGATTGTCGTAAGTGCTCACTTCATCGCGTGTTAGTCGCGCGGTCAACGAATTCTGATCGCGCGTTTTTCGAGTTGGCATGCCGTGTGCATCTCCGTATGTGCGTCGCACGCATTGTGCCGTGCGTTGGGAGACGTTGCACGTGAAGCATTCGACGGACCATGACAACACGCGTCACGCAGATTCGACGGGCAGTCGGCAGACATTGCCGGATGCACTGGCGATTGGCGAACGCGTGCGTCGGGCGACGTTGGCGGCAACGGCGTTGCACATGATTGAAGTGATGCGGCACGGCGACGATCGACGGGACGGCGAATCGTCGAATCGAGGATCCACGAATACGGAGTCGGCTGCCTGACGGGCGGCGAACGCGAAATGGTCAACGGTATCTGGTTATCCGCAGACGGGCTTTCGGCCCAGCAGGTTCGGCAGGAAGTGCTGGCGAATAATCTCGCGCAGACGGACACGCCGGGCTTCAAGGCGGATCGCGTCGCATTCGGCGAGCGCCTGAACGAATGGCAGCTTCGCGGCAGCGAACCCTCGATGCGATTTCCCGGATTTGATCAATCCACTGGCGGACTGTTCGCAACGGATATCTATACGAGTTACGAGCAGGGTCGATTCATACCTACGTCCAACAAGCTGGATGTGGCGCTTCAGGGAAGTGGTTTTCTGACGGTGGGGACGGACGACGGCGTTCAGTACACGCGTGACGGCCGGCTGACAGTCGATCAAGAGGGCGCGCTGGTGCATATCGCCAGCGGCGGACGCCTTCTGGATGACGGCGGTCAACCCATCATCGTCAATCCAAAACAGCTGGATGCCGTTGCGATCGACGCGCGTGGTCGAATTCAGCAGGGCGATACGAACGTTGGCAAGCTGGGCCTCGTGGATTTCGATGATCCGCAGGCGTTGCAGAAGGCCGGCGAGAACATGTATGCGGCCGGCGACGCCCGGCGCGTCGCGCCGAAGGCGAGCGTGCGGCAGGGGATGATCGAAGCGTCGGGCGTGGATCCAACGTTGTCGATGGTCGACATGATCGCGGCGACGCGGGCCTATGAACTGGGCGCACAGATGATCCGCATGCAGGACGAGTCTTTGGGCCGCACTGTGAATGATGTGGGTCGGATCGCATAGCAACGAATGAAATGAGCCGTCGTGACGCATCCCGGTTGATGCGGCGATGTGCCGAGCGGAAAGAAAACGATCGGGTCGGAGACCCGCACGACGAATGGGACGAAGGAGATCATGGCGATTCAAGCGATGTACACGGCTGCGACGGGATTGAAGGCGATGGACTTCAAGCTGGAAGTCATTGCCAACAACCTCGCGAACATCGATACGGTCGCGTACAAGCGATCGCGCGCCAACTTCGAGGACATTCTATACGTCCAGGCGGAGACGCCCGGCCAGCGCAACGGGCTCGACGAATTCAAACCACTCGGCAAGCAGGTCGGTATCGGTGTGCAGCTCTCCAGCACGCAGGCCGACTTCGCGCAGGGCGGCGTCAATCAGACGGAAAACAACTTCGACCTGCTGATCGAAGGCGACGGTTTCTTCCAGGTGCAGGCGTACGTGGACGGGCAGGAACAGACCGTCTTCACGCGGGCAGGCAACTTCACGCGGAATGCCAACGGGGATTTTGTGCTTGGGAATATTCCCGGCGCACGGCTTGAGCCGACGATCAACATTCCGCAGGACGCACAGAACGTGTCGATCAGTCAGACGGGCCTGGTCAGCTATCGCGCCGCCGGCGCAACGGAACAGAGCGATGCGGGGCAGATCG
>JAJDEC010000675.1 GCA_029259995.1 Phycisphaerae bacterium | reverse complement strand
CTCCAGCCCCCGTCTGGCGACGATGTTGAAGCCGAAAAGATGGCGATAGTACTGGGCCGCCTGAAGCGCATTGCCGACGTAGAACTCGATGTGATCGATGCCGTCGAGCGGCAGAAAGTCTGACGCACTCTTGGACGCCGTCGATGCAGTAGCCTGTGCCATGATGTATCCCCTTGTCGTCGCGAATCCAACGCCCATCAATATAACGCATTTCGAGGATTTGCCGACAGGGCGCCCATCATTGCATATTCGCAGTCAGCGAGTCGAGGCATCCGGTCCAGCCGCCTTCGTGGGAGTCCCGGGCCGCGGTATTCGGGAAGCCTTCGTGCAGCAGCGTGAGCTCCGTGCCGCCCGGAATCTCGCGAAACGTGAGCGTCACAATCGAATGCGTCACGTGATCTTCCGGTTCGCTGCATTCGTCCTTTTCCCATCCCCAGGAAAAGACGAGCCGATGCGGACGATCGATTTCCATGAATTCGCCGGCGCAGATGCACTCGATGGCCTTTCCGTCCTTTTGACCCCGCATGTTGAGGCGATATCGTCCCCCGACGGCCGAGTCGATTTCCGCCATGTCGCAACGCATCTCGGCGTTCGCAGCCCACCAGCGTTTTCGAACTTCCGGATCGATCCAGGCGTCGAACACGCGTTCGATCGGTGCCAGGATGCTGCGTGTCATTGTAAGGCGGATGGCTGTGGTAGAAGTCGTCATTCGTTGTCTCCCTGTAAATCAAGCAGTTTGCTTTGCGGGTCGGTAGATTCGCCGTCGTTTCATTGGCTTACTGAGTCGCCCAATACGTCCTTGATGTGTTCGATCATCGACTCCCAACCGGCCTTCGTGCCGTCGCGGAGTTCCGTCGATTGAATTCCATTGTGAGTCACTTCGACGCGTGTGCCGCCGTCGGCTGCGTGAAACATCACTTCCACGCGCTGATTCACGACGGGATCGCCCGGATTGTTGACATTCCAGGTGAAGACAAGGCGATGAGGGCGCTCAACTTCCAGGAATTCGCCTGTCATCACCCATTCATACATATCGTTGATGTTCGCTGTTTCCGATCCCGAGCCCAGCTGCTTTATCGTATAGCGGCCGCCGACGCGGGCGTCGATCTCGCAGACCGTCGGTCCTTCCCCGCGGACGTTGCGCCACCACTTTCTGCGAATCTCGGGAATCACCCATGCGTCGAAGACGGCTTCGGGCGCGGCGCGCACGAGCCCCGCGACCTGGACGATCATCATTCCGGAACGTTCGGGTTTGGCGGACATCATTTCAATGGTCTCCTTTGCTGCGTTTGGGCTTGCGTGCTGTCTTGCCCTTCGATTTGGAATCGTTGGATTCAAAATACGCCGAGAGAGCGTCCAGCTGGTTCGTCCAGAAGGCGCGATATCGCTCGATCCAGTCGGCGGCTTCCCGCAACGGTGCCGCTTCCAGATGGCAGCGGCGGACTCGACCTTGTTTGTCGTGAGTCAGGAGTCCCGCTCGTTCCAGAATGCCCACGTGCTTCATCACGGCCGGCAGCGACATGTCGAATGGCGCCGCCAGATCAGAGAGACTGCGATCGCTTTCGGCCAGCTGCTGCAGAATCCCGCGGCGCGTCGGATCGGCCAGCGCCGCAAACGTCCGATCGATTCGCGAACTGTCATACTTTACCATATAGTTAAGTATGGTCGATCGGGCGATCGAAAGCAAGGATTCGATCGCAGTTTTTGGTTCTTCACGGATTGGCGGCACGATGGCGTGTCACGCTCTGGAAGTTGGATTGTGCGCCGCGAAGGAACCCGGAACGATCCCTTGAAAATAGCCCGGCGACTTATCGCTGGGGCACGCGGCTCCAATGACCAGTTTCCGTCCCGTAGGGACGGAATGAGTGCCACGCGTCTGGCTCACGCCGTCCCTCCGGGACGGCAAAACGCAGGAAAACGCTCGCGATCCCAGCCTTGAAAAGGCTGGGCTATTTTCACGTCGTCCCTGCCGGGACTTGATGGAATGCAATCGCCGCGTCGGCAAGCGCCGTCAACGGTCCGTCCAAACCCGCGAAGCGCCTGTTTTTTCCGAGAGTTCTTCAGAATCGCCGTATCCGGAGCGCGAGCCGATGCGAAATGAAGGATTCAGTTGGCGATTGATTTGGAAGGGCTCAGAGCGCAATGTATACGCAATCGTGTTGAATGAAGTCGCTGCAGCGAAAGCTAATTGTCGTCGGACGTGTCGGAGCTGCACGACGCTTCCGAGTCGGATTCGAGTCGTCGCGTGATCTCCGCGCGGATCGAAGCCGGCGTAATCTTGAGTTCGGCCAGGGCGGCGGACGCGACGCTGCCTTCCGCTCTTGCGAGGGCGATCAGCAGATGCTCGGCGCAGACGAACTTGCTTTCCAGTTGGCGGGCTTCTTCGATGGCCGCCGAAAGCACGTTGCGGAAATGCGGCGTGCCCGGCAGGCGGCCGAAGACCCACGTGTCTTCCAGGCTGCTCTGCACCAGTCGATCGATCACGGCTTTGGTGCGCGTCAAGTCGGCGCTGCGGTCCTTAAGAATCTCCGAACCGACGTTTGTGCCTTCTTCCAGGACGGCGAGCAGAAGATGTTCCGTTCCGACGTATTCCTGCTCATAATCGCGAGCAACACGCTGAGCGAGCTTGATGATCTTATCCATCTTTGGCGTGAGCTTTTCGTACATTGATCCGGACCCACGCGGCGAACTGCCGAGTTGAATTACTCCATCGATTGAACATCGGCAGGCGGCTTGGCCACCCATACCTTGACATAGTTATATCCGAGGCTGACAAGCCCCACAAGCAATGTGAATGCAAGCGTAATACGCAGAATTCGCAGGCGATTCGCGATTTCTCGATCGCGCCATTCCGCCAGCCGACGATCGATGTCTTCGAGTTTCTTGTCGATCCGGACTTCGATTTCGTCCAGTTTGTTTTCAATATAGCTGTCGGCCGCGCCGCGCAATCGACTGGCGATTCCGCCGACGAGTCCATGGTCCTCGATTTGCCGGCGAATTCGACGCTTCGCTTCTTCCTGCGTCTCTTCTCTGGGCGCCTCAGTCGGAGGCGGCGTCGTCGGTGCTTCGACAAGACGTTCGATCATCGAGCCGAGCAAGCGACGGCGTTGCCGATGGAATTTGGGCCAGAAGCCCTCCGATTCACGCAGCCGATCGACAATCTTCTCCGCATGATCCGAATCATCGGCGTCCAGACCGCGCAGGCGCGCGACGACCAACAAACCGCGATGTGACAGCGTGTCGTAATCGTCTCGATTGATCGTAATGATCTCGCGTGCGAGTTCGGACTTTGGTGCGTCGCTCGCCACATCACGTCGCCCCCATCGGAGCACATCGCGCATGGCTTCCATGTCCAATGCGCGAAGAATCTCAATGCGCCGCCCAACGCGGCGCATCAGTGTTTCCGAAGATTGCGTGTCCACATCGCGCAGACCGACATCACGCGCAAGGTTGGCGATCTCATCATGCGTCTTGCGATCCAGATTATCGAATCGCGAGAAATCGTCATGCGTCGTCGTCGATGGGTGTGATGTCTCGTTCATGGCCGTGAAATCTTATCGTCCAACGTCCTGGATTCCGCGTCGGCATATTGCCTGCGATGTCGCGATTATTCTCCCACTGCCAGGTCGATGGGGCAATTCCTGAAATGTCCGGCGCAACTGATTCCGGACCCAATCAGTCCGCGGAGACGTCAGACGCAACGTTTCGCTCATTGGCAGATTTCGGGCATCGGCGGATCCCGGCGTAGCGAATCAGCGCGATCAGAAAGACCAGGACACAGACTCCCTTCCAGGCGAGCAGCCACCAGGGGTCCCACCACTGGCCGTAGCGGATCTCGACAAGGTCGGAAATGCCGAATGCAACGAACGCGAATGCGAGAATCAGGAGGCCTCGCCGTTGATTCTGGCGACGAATCGCCGCAACGAGGAAAGCGGCGCCGATGATGATCCACAGCCCGGCCTCAATGCGATTGGCGACGACGTACATCATGTCCACAGCGAGAATCGTGTCGATCGCGGTCGGTATCAAGGCAGCGCCTCCGGGTTCCCGGCGTCGCTTTCGGAAGCGCGCCGCGCATAGAGCCGAAAGGTGGAGATCTTCCCCGTAAATCTGCCAAGGTCCCGATAGGGCGTCATGTTGTCCGCGGCGAATCCGCTGTGACGAAGGAACTCGTGGACGTTGAAGCCCGGGGCGCAACCTTGGCAATCATCCTGATCCACGATGGCAATCAGCGCCGGTTTGCGCTTGACCAGGTCGATTGAGAGTTCTTCCAGATAGCGCTTCTCGCATTCGGGCTGATTCGCTTCATTGTGGTAAAGCGGGCCATCGTCCGCGTTCTTGATGTCGCTGTGCACGAGCGCGATCGGCATGCTGACGAGGTATCGGGAGCCGGCCGCGTAACCATAGCGAATGATGTCCGGATAGCCGTCAGCGACATTGGTCGAAATGAACAGAATCGAATCGCCGGACTTGCTCCGGTTCAGAATTTCCTTCCAGATCGGCGTTGGCTCATCTCGCGGCCGTCCGATCACCCAGCTCAGTCCGATCTCCGCGGCCGCCGATGGTATGGTTCCGAGTACGACGGCGATAATCGCCAGGCGCGCGAGCCCCATTGATAAGCGACTGCCGCATCGCACAATCGCGGCCGAATACAATGCGATGCACGGAAACATGCCGAAGTACAAGGGGATCAAATGATAGGAAAAGTCCTTCCCCTGAATAACAAACGACGCCAGTGACGTAAGCGTGAACAGACCGAACAGCAGAACGAGAGATTTTTCCGTAGCATTCCGACGATTGACGCGCCACGCCAGGAGTGACGCGATAACACTGACGATTGAGATACCGCTGACAAACAGGACGTGCGGCAGGTCGATCGCATGTCGATACACCCAGTAATGACTCATCACGAAAGGTACCCATCGAATGAAGAACCCCGTTCGCATCGATGCCGGAACGATCAGGAAATGCGCCAGGTAAGCAATCAGGACGAAAACAACCGCCATCGATTCCGGTTCGAACGCGACGCGCCAGGTTCGCTTTCGCAAAATACAAAACAGCTCGATGCAGATCCAGATTGCGACGAAGTGGTGCTTCAACGCAATGCCAACGCCCGCAGCGATTCCCAGCCCGACTCGAAACGTCGTCGATACTCTGCGCGCCGGACGATCCTCCCGCAACGACAACCATCGAAGCAGGATGAACGGCACGATCACAATTGCGAAGAAGTGTTCACGTTGTCCGAAGTCCGGCGCCAGCAATGTGCATTCGTTGGCGATCACGAACGACAAGAGCGTCAAGCCGCGCTGCATCCCTGAAAGTGAACTCGATGCTGCGTGCAGCAGGCGGCGAACAATCAGCGTGGCGACGACGACGATCAGCAGAAAAGACGCCTGGTACACGGGGATCGGGTTCACTTCGATCGCGCGCGCCATCCAGACGGGGATCGCCAGCAGATAATAGATCAGGGGAGGATTCTGTTCGAAGAAATCGACGTAGGGAACAGCACCGTCAACCAGTTGCTCCGATGCGTGCAGCAGGAGACCGCAATCGTGCGAGATGTTGAAAGGCCGTATCACAAGGATGACGGCAAACGTCAACAGCTTGATCGCGACGAGTAGGTCCCAAGTGGCCGATCGATCAAGAATCGAGTCGATACGATTCGTTCGATCCGGAGTCGATGTTGCCGAGACAACGGCATCCTCGAACTCGGGCTTGTTCATTTCGATATTCGTGTCGATTCCCAACCCACGCTCCGTCGTTCATTCAGCACTGGATGCCGCGGGACGATCCCTGCCCGCAGGCGATCGCATTATTATGGCCACGTTCAGAGATTATTGAACCGGACTGTTGTTCCGAGGTATTCTGGAGTCATTGACAACGAGGAGTTCGATCGGACGTTCATGCAATACGCGGAATTCACACCAATACAGCCGCTTGCGGCCTATGTCCACTGCCTCTGGACGCTGCGGGCGCCGGCGGCGGCGGAATCGACGCCGGATCGCGTACTTCCGGATGGACGGACCGAGATCATCATTAATCGCGCCGCGCCGTTCCGTGAGATCGCTGACGACGGAATTGCACGCCGACAGCCGAAGACCATTCTGGCGGCGCAGATGTCGCGATTTCTGTTGATTCAGCCGACGGGCGACGTCGATCTGGTCGGCATTCGATTCAAGGCCGCGGGGCTTGCCGCGTTGATCGGCGCAAACCTTGGAGCGCTCGCCGATCAACGGCTGGATCTGCTCAGCGTCAATTCGGCGCTCGGCGGCGCGCTCGTGGATGCCGTCATGCGAGATGACGATGCCCTGAGTCGGACGCAGGTGTTGCTGATGTCGTTGATCCATCGCTCGCGTCGGCGGCATCGGCCGGAGATCTTCGCGGCGACAATGTGGATGCGAAACAGCGCCGGTCAATGTCGCATGGAGGCGATCGCGTCTCGGCTCGGCATGAGCGTGCGACAGTTTGAGCGCCGTTTCATCGCGGAAGTCGGTATAGCGCCGAAGCGATTCGCTCGTGTCGTTCGATTCGATGCGCTATTGCGGGCGGCGCAATCCGGCCGATGCCGTGACTGGACGTCGCTGGCCCACGCATTCGGCTTCCACGATCAGCCGCATTTCAATCGCGAATTCCGCGCCATCGCCGGCCAGACGCCGACGGAATATGCCCAGTCCGAGAATCTGATCGCGAGCCTCTTCATCTCTTGTGACGACGTGACGCATTTTTACAATCCGCCGGCGACGGGTCCGGCGTAGGCTCGACGGAGACGAAACGGATCCGTTCGAACATGATTGCGAGCAGCCATGCTCGGGGAGCAGCCTTGATGAAATGTCGCGTCTTTTCAGCGTGTCTTGCCGGAGTCCTCATTGCCGCCGTCGCCGCGGGTCCGAAGGACAAGACGACAGGTTCCGAGCAGATATCGAGTATGGACTGGATTGCCGGCGACTGGGCGGGCGACATGTGGGGCGGTACGTTTCACGCCTACTACTGCACGCCCGAGGGCGGCAAAGTCATGAGCTACAACAAGCTGATCAAAGACGACAAGATCGGTTTCTACGAATTCGAAGTCTTCGAACTGGATTCAAAAGGCCGCGTCATCTTTCGACCATTTCCGGGCGGAAGGGCAACAGCGACGCCACTCTTGCTTGCGTCGTGCGACGCCAAGGCGCGGAAAGTTGTCTTTGAGAACAAGAAGAAGGACTTTCCGACGCGCATTACCTACCATCGCGTCGCCGACGATCGGCTCGTGATCACGCTGTCCGATCCCTTTGGCGGTTCCGACAAAGTGGAGACGTTCGACTTGCGTCGCCAGTGACTGGATCGCGCTCGACGATCGCCCTAAACATGCTGTATGACATCATCCTTCGCGAAACGCACCTTGGGTAACGTCGCGTAGCGATCTTCCTTCGCGCGGTAGCCGGCGGCGCAGGCGACGACCGTCGTGAATCCGTGGTTGGCGAGTTGAAAAATCTCGTCGTATTTCATCCGATCGATTCCCTCCATGGGGCACGTGTCGATGCCAAGCATGGCGGCGCTCGTCATGAAATTGCCCAGCGCGATGTAGGCCTGGCGAGCGGCCCATTCCCGGATCACGACGCCTTCGGGCGGCGTGACGAGCGACTTGGCCATCATCCCGCGATAGGCTGCCAGCGAATCGACTTCCACATTGCGAATCTCCGCCATCCGTGCCAGATGGCGATCAAGATCCGCCTCGCTCACGTCAGTCCTGGCCGCAAACACGACGAAATGTGAGCATTCTGCCGATTGTGTCTGATTCCAGGAGTGTGGGACGAGCTGCGTCTTGACAGCCTGGTCCGTCACGACGATGAACCGCCAGGGCTGGAGACCGAACGAAGAGGGCGTCAGCACGAGCGCATCCTCCAGCGCCGTCCACGTCTCGCCAGGAATCTTCCGAGTCGGATCGAATTGTTTCGTCGCATATCGCCAGTGCTGGCGTTCGAGCAGCGTTGTCGTTGAAATCGTCTGCATTGCACTCCTATCGCTTCTGCGTGGCGGCCGCGGCCGCGTTCCGGGTTTTTCGTTCAGAACTGTGGCCGCCATCGATCGGCGGCGGCTGATGTCCTTCGGGAACGGGAAGACCGCACTCGGGGCAGCGATCGACAGTCGCGCGCAGATCATAGCCGCATCGAATGCAGAGACCGGAGCGATCCTTCTGTTCCAGGCGGCGACGATGAATCGGGTAAATGAAAAATGTGAGCAAAGAAAATACGGCAAGCAGGAATGCTGCTTGAAGCATTGTTGCGATGAGTGTCAGTCCAAATGGTAACTTGTCATACCAATCTTCCACGCGGCCGAGTTCCGCAATCCCGTGCGAATAAAAGGAATCCGTGATTTGTACGGCCAACGCGCCGAAGAACAAGTCGACCAACCACGCGATCGGTATCAGGCAGACTCGCACGATCAACGCCGTGACAATGGCGAGTGTGAGGGCTCGATTGCAGAGTGCGTATCGTCCTGAATTTGTTTGGCTTAGCAAAAACAGGCCAAGGAATACAAGGAGCATGCCGATGCCCAATGCGGCCGGATGTCCCCCCAAATAGAACGCGAAGTAGAAACTCGGCCCGCCGAGAACGACGCCGATCAGCGCGAGCACGAGGACGATGCGCCAAATGGACGGAGGCACAAGTGTTCTTGTGGCCGTGATATGGCGCGTCGGCAATTTGTGGGTTGCGTCGTTGTCGATCGGATTCGGCGTCGTCATGGCAGGATGTCAGATCGACTTCAACAACGGTCGCAATGCGTCGGCTTCGGACGTTCTTTCCCGTTTCGCATAGAAATCAATTAACGCCTTCAACATCTTCTGCGTGTACTCATGATCGATGGCGTAATGCTTCTGTATACCTTCAAACGCGTGTTTGAGTCCGCGCTCCGCCGCATCGTCGTCGGTGCCGAGAATGGACTTGCATCGTGCTGTGTGATACTCCGCCATGAGTGAACGCGCATGATCCGGGCCGTGCCGTTCCTTGCGGAAGGCAAGAACGATTTCGTATGCGGCCAGTGCTTCTTCAGTTCGATCCGCCGAATTCAACGAGAACGCAAGGTTGTAGAGCGTCGTCATGTATTCGCGATGCGTGCGTCCATAGGCTTTTTCGATGATGGCAAGCGATTCCTGGTACGCCTGAACGGAGTCGTCGGTTTGCCCCCGCATCTCGTAGACATAGGCAATGTTATTCAGAAAAGTGCCCAGCATCGGATGATCGTCGCCGGCCGTATGGCGGATGATCCGGGCGGCTTCCAGGTATCCGGCGAGGGCGCCGTCGTAGTCACCGCGCCGCATGCACATCTGGGCGACGTTGTTGGTACCGCTCGCGACGGTCGCGTGCATGTCACCGTAGAATTCTCGAAAACCTGCGAGGGCTTCGCGATAAAGCGATTCTGCTTCGTCGTATTTGCCCTTGGCGGAATAGACGCTTGCCAGGTTGTTCTTCGTTCGAGGAATGTAGTCCATCAATTCCGGCGTTGAGAATCGCTTCATCTTGTCAAGCGATGCCGTCAGCACTTTCTCCGCCTGGTCATAGTCGCGCTTGACGCTCAAGGCATAGCCATACCGACATTCCGTGATCCCGGTTTCGAGGCTGTCTTCGCCATTAAGCTGACGATTCATCGCGAGTGCCTTGAGGAACCATTGAATCGCCTCATCGACGCGATCCGTCTTGGTCAGCACGGCGGCGAAGTCGCGAATCGCGCGGGCAGTATCGTTGTGCCGACCGCCCGTTTGCCAATGAAGATCCAGGGCGCGGCGGTACTGATCCTCGGCGTCTGAATAACGGCCGAGGCCTGCGTAGATGGAGCCGAATGTCGATCGCATCGCAGCTTCCATCGCGGGGCGATCGGCAAACGAACGATCGAGCGTTGCGGCCTCGCGATCGAGCATCTCGAGAACCGTGATGTCCTTCGAGGCATAGCCGATCTCGCCGAGCGGATTGGCGGATTCCAGCATGCGTCGCATGAAGGTATTGACATTCACGAGCTTGTCCGTCTCGTCCTCGAGCGCTTCGTTGGCTTCACGAAGACTGGATCGTGCCTCGATTGCGGCATCGCGCTCGGCCTGTGCGTTGACGCGCGCCGTTTCGGCCTGCAGGTAGAGGATGCTCGTGACAAGGACCGACGCGACAAGTAACACGAACGCGACGGCGACGCCACCGACGAGCGCCGTGTTCCTTCGGGCGAACTTGCCGAGCTGATACATCATGCTGGGGCGACGCGCGGCGATCGGTTCGCTCCGCAAGTGGCGATCCATATCGGACGAGAATTCGGCGACAGAGGCATAACGTCGCTCTTTGTCCTTCTCGAGCGCCTTGCCGATGATGACTTCGATGTCGCCGCGATATCCCCGATCAATCGTGCCCAGCATCGTCGGATCGTGATCGCGGATGATCTGCGCGGCGTCAGGAACCGTCTTGTTTTCGAGATCGTAGGGCAGACTTCCCGTCAGCAATTCGTAGGCGAGAACCCCGAGCGCGTAGACATCGCTGCGCGTATCAATGTCGTCGGGACGGCCCGAGACCTGTTCCGGACTCATGTAGGCGATCGTGCCGACAAGCTGGCCGACATTCGTCTTGAGCGTCGTCGTCTTGATGTCGGCGTCCGTGACGCGGGCGATGCCGAAGTCGAGAACCTTTGGCTGTCCCGACGGCGTCACGAGAATATTGGCGGGCTTGAGATCGCGATGGATGACGCCTTTCTGATGGGCGTGATGGACGGCGTCGCAGACTTTCATCAACAGGGCAAGGCGATCCCCCGTCGTGAGCCGTGTCTCGCGCACGAACTTGTCGAT
>JAJDEC010000674.1 GCA_029259995.1 Phycisphaerae bacterium | reverse complement strand
GACTGCCCGTGCCCCGTTCCCCCGTTGAACAGGGATAAACAAAGACAACTCGATCGCCGTCGATTCCGATGACTTTTTGACGCTCGACGGAAACCCATAAACCGAGCCGATCGCCCGTCCGGGCCGACCATCCGGCCTTGTTGAGCTTTTCCATGAGGGCGTCAGGGATATCCGCGCCGGGCACCAGGAACGCCGGTCCTTTGAAATCCGCCACGTCCGTACGGCACCCCGCTATCAAACCCACGCAGAATGGAAGAAGAAAAGGCAGAACGCGACCGAAGCGCGTCATCACGAGCACGATGCTCGGCCCCGACCCGTGATGTCGTGCACTTGATCGCATGATCGAAGGGATCGTAACACAGGACCCGCCGGAATTTCAAACATCGCGTTCCTCGTCGTCATTCGTAGCCGAACATCGGGAGCGTCGAGCCGGCCGATTCCGAAAACAGCAATCTCTGTGCCGGGCCAAACTCCGTTCTCCATTCGTTCGTCACGCTGGACCTTCCGGGACAGGGACGAATCTCGAGCCTCGACAACAGGGCTCGCAGTCTTGCATCCGACTGTGATTGAACTCCACAATGCCGAAGCAGCGATCGAATCGGCGCCATTGCCTGCGGATCCTGCGGCGCCGACGCCGCGTGGACAATCTCCTCGAATCGGATGACATGCACATCGGGCGATTCGTACAGCGATCGATAGGATTCCATCAATTCGCGAATTCCGGCAAACCCCTGATCGTCTCCGCGAATGACACGATCCATGACGTCGCGAACACTCAAATCTCGAATTGCCGTATGGCGCGCATTGTCCGGATGCTTCCAGAAATGTGCCCGGGAAACGACAACATCCCGGGGATCACGAATCAGCAGGACGACTCTGCATTGCCCCGTCGAAACGAATCGGCGCATCGCATCGGCATCGACGATCCTCGGCTCATGCAGCGTCGTGATCTGGCTGGCCGGGAGCAATTCAAAGAGTGTCGAATGATCCACGGACGACGCTGACCGCGATGCCCGATCCTTCGACTCTGCGCGATGCAGCTCCGTCGCCAGCCGATACATCGCCGCCTGGCCGCGATAGGCCTCGAATCCCGCCAGCGTCAACAGCCGGACCAGCAGCCAGGTTCCGGACTTGGGAATCGTGATCGCCAGGACCGGCGGCAGGCTCAAGTCGGACACGGCCGAGTCGAACTCCGATTCCAATCGATACAGCGATTTTCCGGCCGCCTCGAATCGCTCTCGCTGCGCCCACATCCGCTCAACATGCGGACGATGTTTCGTGGAAATCAGAACGGCGGACGCGTCTGACTCTGACAGGAATTCTTCGACGGCCATCACGCGCCAACCGAGCACGGAGCAGCCCTGAAGCGACGGCGAGTCGTCGAGGATCGCCGTGATTTCGATGGGTGATTCGAACAATGCGCCAAGACTTCGTCGTGTGTGATCGCCCGCACCCCAGAGTGCGACGCGTTGATGACCTTCATCCCGCATTCGCTGCAAGGCCTCGGCGACGTCGACGCATGCCGGCGTCACGCACGGCATGCTGAGATGGGCGGGACGCACGCTCACGAAGTCGCCTTGTCCGAATGCAGTCGTCTTTCAAAATACATGAATCGGCGATCAGCCCCGGTCGGGGATGGATGCGAATCAACACGTCGAAACCAGGGAGACATGGCGTCGTCAAATGCCGCATCGTTGAAGGCTCGCTGTAATTCGATCGGCCACTTTTTTCTGGATCCAATCATGTACACATCGTCGCCGTCCAGTGACGTAAAGCCCTCAATCAACAGCTGTCCGTGACAACGCCGGGCCAGTTCCGGAACGAATCCAAAGCCGCAGGCATCCCGGAAGAGGTAATGCATGCAGTTTCCCAGAAAGACAAAGTCATACGGCTCGTGGTTTTCCGGTCGGCGCATGTCGAGAAAACCACCGCAATGCAGCGATCGGATGTTGGTCCATGCCTGATCGCGCCGCATGGCGTCGACGAGGTCAAAATACTCGCGCCAGGGCTCGCATCCGTCAACCGAATCAAAGTAACGCCCGAACCGATGCAGGAAGAAGCCCTTGTTGAATCCGACTTCCAGCGCGGACCTTCGGCGTCCGCCGCGACGGATGTACGACTCCACGATGCTTGCCCGCCGAGCCAGAACGCCCGTTGGCGACATGTCGTCGACGCGATAGTGATGCGTCGGCGGATACGCAAGTTCGTCGAGCTTTTCCTGCCACGTCACTTTCAGCATGACAATACCGCCGCCGTGTGCGCCGTGTGACAGCCGTTTGCCACGTATCCGAATCGTCGATCGTCCGCCGAATAATAGTCTGACACGACAGCCAGCAGTTCGTCGTCATAAAAGGATCGCCAGACGGGGAATGCGTTGAGCCTGCGCAGCTGCCCCGCCGTCATGTCCGGAGCACCTTCCATCATCGCGCTCGAATAGGGGAGCTGCAATGCACGGAATGACTGCGAGTACTTGATTCCAAGTCGGCGCGTCAGTAACAGCATGTCGGCATCAAAGGACTCGACCTGTCCGACGAAATCGATGGCCTTTGGACTGGCAAGAAACAGGTGCTGCGGTCGCCAATGCACATCCAGCTCCATTGGCGCCCTGGATACGATGTACTTCACGAAGCTCCGGAAACTCACGCCCTGGGCGTAGTCGACCGGCCGATGCAGCGTGTCACAGATTTCGCGAATGACCGGCCGCGCCGGAGATTCCGACACGTCCCATCGCACGACAAACTTCTGCAGAAAGGCAGACACGAGCCGTCGCCGAGGATCGCGAACAAAGGCAAAGGACAAGTATGAGTCCGGAATCGCTTTGCTCCGCCCACGCAACCACTCGAACAGGTATTCGTGCGGGCGTTCGGGCCAGTCGGAACGCCCCGGCTCGAATCCCAGTGTCGTCAGGAACCACTGTTTCAAACTGCTGGAAGCGACTTTGGGGATCGGACAATAGACAAATCGAAGTTTATCATTGACCAGATAACTCGAAGCGGGCCACGGATCGGTCATAGCGCGTTTGCCTCCGCTACGGCGAATGCATCCTGCGGAGCCTGCGATTCGGTTTCAGATGGAGCGGCTGACAGGCGCCCCGCTGTGAAGTCGAGCACACATCGCATCAGTGTCTCATAGCCGAAATGCTCGATCACTCCTTTCCGCATCTGACTGACGCACGCACGCCGCTCGTCGGGTCGCTGTATGTAGTATTCGAGTCGATCGACGAATTCTGCTTCACACGAGAACGTCAACGCCTCGAATTCGGGCCACAGCTGATCGGCCAGCATGATCGCCTCGCCTTCGCAGACTGACTCGATTCGGCGCATGTTCCGATCGTTGATCTCAAGTGGCTTCTTCGGATCCACGCCCTTCATTCTGCACAATCGCTCGAATTCGGAATGCCATGGCGCTGGCAGGTCTACACCGTAGATCGTCGCGGGCGGTGATATGCCGCGCTGTACCAGGAATGCACGAATCGCCCGCATGACGGGGAATCCGATATCCCCCGCATGACGGCGCGCGATGAAAAAGCCCCCCGCCGCGAGTCCATCCAGTACGCGCTGATGCAGCGCGAAATTGCAGCCCGAATGCAGATTCACTTTCGCTCGCCGGAATGCTTCACCCAGTTCCGGCCCATGTACCAGCGTTCCGCGCGCAAACTCCGCGAAATCCGGATGCCGATCCCAGCCATCGCCGTAGATATGGAGTCGACCGCCCGATGCCCGAGCCCAGTTTGCCGCCCAGCGAATCGTCTCCTGGCGGATCATCCGCTCGGCCAGCGGTCGCGCAAAATGATCAATCATGCCGTCTCGGGCCGTCGCCGACAGAGACGTTCCCGTCGATTCTTCAATCTCTGAAAGGAGCACGCTGAAATTCAACGCACCGTTCAACTCTCCGCGGTCCTGACGCGTGACCAGTGCGCTTTCGATCGCGTCAAGCACCGCCATCGCCATCGAATTGTCGCATTCGGCGCGACGCCCGTCGGCAAATTCCCTGGGCGTTTCCGACGCGTGCGTCGCGAATGCGACATCGCAATCGAATCGCTCCGGATCCGAATCGACCGCAACGCGCGACGTCAGGCGAACGACGTCCGTCGCCATGTCGCATCCGTAGAATCGTTCTTCCGGATACGCGTAACGCTGAACCAGATCCCGCTTGCCCTGCCCCATGACGAAGTCCAGTTCTCCCAGCGATTGACCGACTTTCGAATCAAACAACCAGGGCAGACGATCCTGAATCCACGTGAGGACAGGCACGTTCTGAATCAGGATCTCGGGCTGAGACGCCCGCGTATGATCGATCAACAGGATCAAATCCGGCTCAAAGTCGCGGATCGCT
>JAJDEC010000673.1 GCA_029259995.1 Phycisphaerae bacterium | reverse complement strand
GGTACGCCCTGGCGAGAAGACAGCGGCGCATTCGCATATATCAGGAAGTCAGAGGTCTGTGTGTATGAGATCAGTCAGGCACGCCGAATTGCAATTCCCCGAATTGAGAAACCCGAGTTTATCTGCTGGCACCCCAAGACGCACGAGCTCTGGTGTGTCACATCACGATCGATCGTGAGTGTATTGCGAGATGGCCAGTGGATTGAACAATTGCAGTTATTCGGGAAAACAGGCAGGCCGCTGAGGCCCGTCGAGTATTTGCAGGAAGCCAAATCGGATAAAGTCTGGTAGGACCCGCGACTCGGAAAGTTCCCCGAATCGTGCAAGCCCGACGAATTAACCAGCCATTTCAGATTATCGCCAACGTCGAATTCCCACGACCCCGACTTGCCGTTTCATGAAAACTCCACGAATCTCGCGGAACACAGGTCAAGTCCATCCTTCGGCATGACTTCGACCACTCCCGAAATCCCGCCACGCAAACGCGCTCGAATCTGCGGGCGTTTGCGACAATTTGCGGGCGTTTGCACACTTGATAGCGATCACACATGTTGCACGGCGTCGCCCACGGGTGGACCGCAAACAAATTTCTCATTACTTTCCCGCGCCATGCCCACGCTCCCGCTCCTCAAACATCCCGACACCTATCGACCCTGCATCCAGGACCTCATCGCAGATGCCGACGCCCGCGAGTATTGGATCACGCTCTTCGAAAACCACGCCGCCACGCTCGCCGATCTACCGGTCAACGGCGCTCAGTTGAAACACCACGCCGACTGGTCCGCCTTCAGGAACGCCTATTTTCAAGGCCTCGCAGAACTCCGCGAACAGCCCGATCTGCGCGGCCGACTCAACGTTCTCGAACTCACGAAGTATCGCGACGAATGCCTCGAACAAATCGGATTCGACGACCCCTTCATCGATCTCAAGACGAAAGAGAACGCAATCGCCCTGCGCGAACTTGTCGAACTGCTCGCCGATCTCGATGCGCGTGATGAATCGGAACGCCCCGAACTGCTCGCGAGAGGTCTCTTCGCCGGCAACCTCTTCGACATGGGTTCCAAGGCCGCCGTCGACGCCTTCGCCGCAAAGGATCATGGATTCCTCGAAGCCCGCGCGCGCGTCGGCAATCGACCCTGGCCCTACGACGGTCTCGACGCATGGACGACACGTATGAACGATGCCGCCAACCCGTACCGAAAAGCGATCATCTTCGTCGACAACGCCGGCCCCGACATCGTTCTGGGCATCATCCCCTTCGCGCGATACCTCGCCAAGCGCGGCGTCGACATCGTTCTCGCCGCCAACAGCGAACCCGCCCTCAACGACATCACGGCGGACGAATTGCGACCACTGCTGCAGGAAGCCGCACGCCTCGACGTGTCGCTTTCCGAACTGCTGCACACGAATCGAATTCGCGTCGTCGCATCAGGCTGCACATCGCCACTCATCGACCTGCGCGATCTCACTGGGCAATGCTGCGACGAAGCGCGCGACGCCGATCTGCTCGTCCTCGAGGGCATGGGCCGCGCCATCGAAAGCAACTTCGACGCGGATTTCACGATCGACACCATCAAAGTCGCCCTGATCAAGGACCCGACTGTCGCAAGCGTCATCGACGTGAACCTCTTCGATCCCATCTTCAAATTCGAGAGATCCGAGTGAGAAATCGATTAGCCCAAACCTGTGACATCCCATTCTGTAGGGTGGGCCGTGCCCACCGCGACCCAACGCAATGCGGACGCCGGGCGGCATGCCGCCACGAAGCGCCCAAGAAGATTGAAACCACATCAATCAAGCTGCTTACGAAACCGAACCATCGCGACTGTCAATATGACGGCACAACACGAAAGCAATCCGATGACATGCGGCAACACGGCCATCAAACCCGCCCCGCGCAGAATCACGCCGCGCAGGATTTCGATGAAGTACGTCACGGGCAGAATAAAACTGATCGCGTAGATCAGCCCCGGCATTTCCGAACGCGGAAACATGAAGCCCGACAGCAGGATCGACGGCAACATGATCATGAATGCAATCTGCATGGCCTCCAGTTGCGTCTTCGCCAGCGTGGAAATCATCAGGCCGAGACCGAGCACTGTGATGATGAAAAGCGTCGACAATCCGATCAGCAGGAACAAACTCCCGCTGATCGGTACTCCGAACACAGTCGTCATCAGCAGGAGAATGATCAGGAGCTCCCCGAACGCCATGAACGCATACGGCAGCAGCTTGCCGAACAGGAGGCCACCGGCGCCGACGGGCGTCACGAACAACTGCTCCAGCGTGCCGGTCTCGCGTTCTTTCACGATCGAGAAGCTTGTCAGGAAAATCAAGACGAGTTGCAGAATGATGGCAACGAGGCCCGGAACAAAAAAGTGCGAACTCTCCAGATCCGGGTTGTACAGCAGCCGCGGCCGCACCTCGATCGCCAGCGCCGGATCACCCGCCGCCGTCTGCGAGGGCATCACGCGCATGCGCTCGGCCACGGCCTGGGCGCGACCGATCGAGATCTGCGTAACGAGCAGATTGACGGTATTCAGCGACGTCGTCGCCACTTGCGAATCGCTGCCGTCGATGAGCACCTGCACGGTCGCCTGTTCACGCCGCAACAGCCGCTCGGAATAATCGGCAGGAATGATGATGCCTGTTTTCGCCCGCCCTGATTCGAGTGCCGCCCGGAAGGCAGTCATGCTCTGCACGCGCTCGACGACGCGAAACGTCTCCGTATTGACCATGGCTTCGACGAGCTTTCGGCTTTCCGATCGGCCGTCGTTGTCCAGAACGACAAGCGGAATGTTTTCGATCGTCACGTCGATCGCGTATCCGAAGATCGTCATCTGCAACGCCGGCACGAGCAATGCGAACACAATCGTCCCGCGATCGCGACGGATGTGCACGAACTCCTTGATGAGAATCGCAAGAAACCCTCTCATCCGGCGAGCTCCTTCTCGCGAGATCGCGTCAGCGACACGAAGACATCCTCCAGCGACGGCGGCATCTCCATCATCGACGCGCCGGCGTCGCCGTTTGTCAGTTTCCGCCCCACGGCGTGCGCGTCGACATCGGCGTCGATCAACAGATGCACTTTATCGCCGAACATCGTCGCATCGCGAACAGCCGGATGGCTTCGCGAGGCCTCCAGCGCCTCGACGGG
>JAJDEC010000672.1 GCA_029259995.1 Phycisphaerae bacterium | reverse complement strand
GCCCTTCGGGACATGGCGTACAATCCGCATCGCTACGGCACAAAGAAACAACTTGATATCATGCGGGAAGATCTCGATGATCGTGATTCCGCCATTTCCGAGTCCGATCGACTCCGCGAGACGGATCCGTCGAATCGGCGGGCACGAAAGGCTGCGTTTGATCGAATCCACGCCGCCAATCGTCGAATCCTGGATCGATTGACGGCAACGGCGACGACGATGAAGGCCCGCGTCGCGGAACTTTCGCGAGAGTTGTTGCACAACCAGATTGCTGCGAACCGGGAGTGGTTTTTCGCGTTGTATTCTCGGGAACAACTTTCAAGCCTGCGAGATCTCGCATGGCGGTATGTCGACAGGGCGATGGATTCATCGAATTCTCAATGAGCGAAGACGAATCCAATGAAACAACGGCCGAGGCCATCGGCCACGTGCCGGTCCTCACGGAAGAAGTCGAGGCGATTCTTCTTGAGAATTCACCAGGCACAATTGTCGACTGCACGCTCGGCCGGGGAGGTCATGCAGAGCGACTGCTGTCCGTCGCCCCTGCATTGAAATTGGTCGGGCTCGATTTCGACGAAGGGAATCTCGACTTCGCCCGACGACGCCTCGCCCCCTTTTCAGATCGAATCGAACTCCGCCTTGCCGATTTCTCGACGCTCGGCGCAGAACTTGCGTCCCTCAAGATTGATCGCGTGGACGCGATTCTTGCCGATCTCGGCATCAGCTCGAATCAGATTGCCGATCCCCTGCGCGGCCTCAGCTTCGATAGCGATGGGCCACTCGACATGCGGCTCGATCGTCGATTGAGGACGACGGCGGCGGATCTGGTCAACGGTCTGTCCGAGGGCGAGATTTCCGACATGCTGTGGCACAACGCGGAAGAGCGACAAAGCCGCAAGATTGCGAAACGC
Organism: Phycisphaerae bacterium; assembly: GCA_029259995.1. Lineage (GTDB taxonomy): Bacteria > Planctomycetota > Phycisphaerae > UBA1845 > UTPLA1 > ECT2AJA-110-A. Next base: position 12,567 of record JAJDEC010000672.1, on the reverse strand, counting down.
CTCTGCGCGGCCCGCCGACAGGGTCGAATCAACAGCACGATGCTGCTCGCCCGTCTGGTTTCGGCCGCCGTCGGCGTCAATCCCGAGTCCCATCGAAACAAGATTCATCCCGCAACTCGAACGTTCATGGCCCTGCGAATGGCGGTGAACACAGAGCTGGAATCACTGAAGTCCCTCCTGAATCAGGCGCCCGAACTCCTTGGCCCGCGTGGGCGAATCGCGATCATCAGTTTCCACAGCGGGGAAGATCGTCTCGTCAAAGAGAACTTTCGGAGCGCAGCGAAGTCAGGAGACTATCGAATTCTCACAAAAAAACCGATGACTTCAGGTGAAGCAGAGCGCGCAGCCAACCCGCGGAGCCGATCCGCGAAGCTGCGGGCGGCAGAAAAGGCCGCCAACGCTTGAGACTTCCGAAACATCCGATAAGATCGCCCCACAGCACAGGGAGGTGCGCAGGTGACCAAGGAAACGAAAGTCGGACTCCTCGTCGGACTCGCCTTCATCATTCTCTTCGCCATCATTCTCTCAGAGAAGGGTGCGACGAATAACGTCACGGCGCCGTCGAATTTTACGGTCACGGACCGGAGCAATCCCGGCGGATCGGCGATTCCAAGGACGCAGACGCCCTTGTCTCGGGACGGAAAGCTGGCCATCGAATCCACGATTCCGCCCGCAACGTCGACGCGCACGGTCCAGGTCGGGGCCCCTGTGATCCCGGAACGATCGGTCGGCGTCCCCATCCCGAAATCCCAGGAAAACATCGATCCGCTGCCAGCGTCGGTCGTGACTCACTTGAATTTCACGCCGTTGCCTGAGCGGCAGATAACGCTCAACGACGTTGGTCCCGCAGAAACTGGTAAGATTGACCTTATCAAGGCCGTCCGAGACGCGATCACGGCGAATCCTTCGTCGGGGGCGTCGCTCGACATCCATCCCGATCCCGAAGAGTCTTCCGGTCGCCGCCAGATAGACGATCGTTCAGAACCAAAGTCACGACCTGTCGACATCGCGCCGGTTCGTATCGTGGCGAATCACAAAGTGAACTCGGGCGAAAGTCTGGGCAAGATCGCGGCCAAGTACTACGGTCGATCGACGCCTTCTCGCATCAACGCCATCTTTGACGTCAATAAGGATCGGTTGTCGTCGATCCATGCGGTCCGCGTGGGCGACATGCTTCGAATTCCGTCGATACCGGATTCCGATGGCGTGACGTTCCTGGAAGCCCGGGAGTTTACGGGCGCGGCGATCCCAAACGCCCAATCGGGTCGCGAGAACGAGATCCGAATTCCCGTCCCGATCAATGAGTCGATTTCCGCCACGAATGACGAAGCGGCCCGTGACACGGGGCCCATCGAGTTCAAGTGGTACGAAGTCCGCGAAAACGACACGCTCAGTCGAATCGCCAAAGTTCAACTGGGTAGCGCCCGCCTTTACCTTAAACTCTATGACTTCAATCGGGACCTGCTCCCGAACAAGAATTCGATCAAGCCGGGAATGAAGATTCGGATTCCGATGCTGCCATCCGAAGATCAGATCTCATCCGCGGATTTCTCGCGGTCGCGACGCAGCGGCTCGCTGAATTAGGTTCGAGTTGGAATGACTGTCCCACGGGCCCTGCTTATTCTGTCTCTGATGATCGCGATCGGAATCGCGATCGTCGTCATTCGGGGCGAATCGGCGCGAACGGCCAATCGCATTCAACAGCTTCACGCGGAGTCCATCGATCTCGAGCAACGCCTCTGGTCCGCGGAAATCGACCTGGCGCGCCTGCGCGAGCCACGGGCGATTCGCGAGCGCGCCCACAAGATGGGGCTTTCGATTGTCCCACCCGAACCGATCGCCGGTCCACGATAAATGACGCCGCGATTTTGCGGAGGCGAAAGTACGACGGCGCGCTTACGTTTTTTCAAGACGGACCGATGAGTAGGGCATTTCTGGTCATACTCCTGAACGTCGCATGGAGGACTAAGACGTTTGGAAACGCGAGACCTGCGAATACGTGAACACTTGCTGATCGGCCTCGCCCTGCTGGGCCTGGGTGCGCTTGTCGGGCGTCTCGTCTACATCAAATCATTTGACGGCTCGCGACTCGCGGCCAAGGCGGATCGTCAACAACGGGCGGACATACCGATCAAGGCGAGACGCGGCCTCATTCTCGATGCTCGCGGCCGCATCATCTCGGCCACAACATTGCGGACCAGCGTGTTCGCCGATCCACAGGTCCTGCCGGACAAGCAAGTCGCGGCGGAGACGGTCGCGGCCATCCTGGAACTGGATCCCGCCGAAATCGCTCCGGATCTGCTCGCGGCAGGAGATCGCCGTTTCTTCGTCATCAAGCGCGGCATCACGGAGATAGAGGCGGAGCGAATTCGGGAAGCCGGCATCTACGGCCTGGGGACATTCAACGAACCGTTTCGCAGCTATCCGATGCAGGAGCTGGCGGCGGCGATGATCGGATTCGTCTCCCCAGACGGAACTGGCGTCAGCGGTATCGAGCATCAATGCGAGCACTGGCTTCGCGGTGAGAATGGCGTCAAGACGATCGTACGCGATGCGCGTCGAAAGGCATTCTGGCTTGCAGAGGAAGGGTATCGACCTGCGCGGGACGGGTACCACGTCGTACTGACGATGGATGCGGAGATCCAATCGGCAGTCGAGTCGGAACTGGCGGCCGGCGTGGCCCGGTTCAATGCTGAAAGCGGCGTCGCGATCGTGATGCATCCGCAAAGCGGTGCGATCCTCGCCATGGCGAACTATCCCGGGTTCGATCCGAACAATTATTCAGATTACGGCGAGGAGCGCTATCGGAATCGGATCATTACGGACCCGTATGAGCCCGGCAGCACGTTCAAGCCGTTTGTGGCCGCGGCGGCGCTTGCCGAAAAGGCGGTCCATCTCGGCGAGATGTTCGACTGCGAGCATGGCTCGTGGACCGAGGGCGCGAGGACGCTGAAGGATCATCATGCGTACGACTTTCTGACGTTCCAGGAGATCCTCATCAAGTCGAGCAACATCGGCATGGGCAAACTGGGCCTGCGGCTCGGCAATCGCAAGTTGTACGAATACGTGCGACAGTGCGGATTCGGCGAACCGACGGGGGTCGGCCTCGAGGGCGAAAGTGAAGGACTGTTGCGGCCGCTGGTTCGATGGAATGCGTTTTCAACGACGAGCCTTCCGATGGGGCAGGAAATCGGCGTGACGCCGCTGCAACTGGCGCGAAGCTTCTGCCTGTTTGCCAATGGTGGCCGGCTGGTCACGCCCTACGCGATTCGGGCGATCGTCGATGCGGAAGGCCGGGTTGTGCAGGATATGACGCCGCCGGAGATTGAGACGGAGCCCGTTTATCCTCCGGAAGTCATTGATCAGATGCGGAGTATCCTGTGTTCAGTCGTTAACGATTCTGCCAGCAAGGCCGGTTGCCTTCCGAGCCATCAGGTTTTCGGAAAGACCGGAACCGCGCAGATCGCAAGAAAAGACGGCCGCGGCTATGAGAAGCGGGCATACGTGAGTTCGTTCGTCGCCGGGGCGCCGGCGTCGAATCCGGAACTCGTCGTGTTTGTCGCGATTCGCCGACCCGACGCATCCGTCGGCTACTACGGCGGCCAGGTCGCGGCGCCCGTCGTTCGCGAGATCCTTCGGCATTCATTGGCCTATCTGCGCATACCCGGCGACATCGCCCCAGGCACAACGCAGTCGACGGCCATGCGCGACGAATACGAAGATTGATGCCGGCCCGCCGGGAACAATTCACAGCATGCCTGCGTACAGATTGTCATTCATGATCTCTTGCGACTTCGCAATTGCGGACCGGGCGATAGAATAGGCCTATGCACAATTCTGCATGCGAGAACGGACTCGAGCATGCGCATCCGCAACGCGCGATGCGGCTCAGCGAACTGCTTCGGCGCGGCCTGGGGGAATCGTCCTCCGTCATTCTCGGCGGCGATCGGATCATCAGAGACATTTGTCTTGATTCCCGATTGGCAGGACCCAATTCGACGTTTGTCGCCGTGCGCGGCGGCAATGACGACGGCCTTCGATTCGCGGATGACGCCGTTCGGCGCGGCGCCGTCGCCATCGTCGCCGATCGCGATATGCCGAATCTGGAAGGTCGTTCGATCGCCCGCGTCGCTGACGCGCGTGTCGCGGCGTCGCGTCTGGCGGCCGTCCTCTATGGCTTGAACGACGCCCAGGTTTCCGGGTATCGCCTCGCCGGCATCACGGGCACCAACGGCAAGAGCACCATCGCCTATATGGTTCGAGCGATCCTGAACGCGGCGGACCGGCCCTGCGCGATGATCGGCACGATTCAATACGACATCGTCAGCCGGACGCTGCCGGCGCCCTTGACGACGCCCGACGCCGTCACACTGGTACAGCATTTGATGGAGGCCCACGCCGCGGGTGCCCAGGATGCGGTTCTCGAAGTTTCGTCGCACAGCCTGGATCAGCATCGAACGGCGGGACTGCGATTTTCGACGGCGGTATTCAGCAATCTGACCCAGGATCATCTGGACTATCACGGCAGCCTGGCGGGCTATCTCGCCGCCAAGCGTCGGCTGTTCGAGTCGCTCGACGCCGATGCGTCGGCCGTCGTGAACGCGGATGATTCGTGCGCGTCGGACATGATCGCCGGTTGTCGAGGACGGATCATTCGATTCGGGATCGGCGAGTCCGCGGATCTACGAGGGCGAATCGTCACTTCCGATCTCGACGGATCACGGCTTGTCGTGTCGTTTGACGGGGACGAGAGGGAGATTGAGACACCGCTCGTGGGTCGGCACAACGTCAGCAACGCCCTGGCCGCCATTGGTGTGGCAGTCACATTCGGCATCGAGTGGGACGTGATTCGGACGGCGATGAAGCAACTGAAGAATGTACCCGGCCGCCTGCAGCGCGTGGATGCCGGAAACCATGACTTCACGGTGCTGGTGGATTATGCGCATACGGATGATGCGTTGCGGAACGTGCTGTCGGCCGTTCGCGGCGCGACGCGCGGCCGATTGTGGTGCGTGTTCGGATGCGGCGGCGATCGTGATCGAACGAAGCGACCGAAGATGGCGCGGGCCGTGGCGGACGCCGCGGATCGATTTGTCATCACGAGCGACAACCCGAGAACGGAGGATCCGCACGCGATCATTCGCGACATCGAGGCCGGTCTCACGGCGGCCGATCGATCGCGATGTGTGATTGAACCGGATCGTGCCAGCGCGATCGAAGGAGCCATCTCGCAACTGGAGCCCGGCGACGCTTTGATCATCGCCGGCAAGGGGCACGAAGACTATCAGATCATCGGCAACGAGCGGATTCACTTTGACGACTGCGAAGTTGCCGCCAACGCAATACGGGGGATGGGGGCATGCGTTCGCTGATGTTGCACGAAATCGTGCAGGCATTGCAGGGCCGATCGCTTGGGGCATTGCCGGAACTGAGCGTCCGGGACGTCTGTACGGACAGTCGGCACATCGAACCTGAATCACTCTTCTTTGCGATCCGCGGGGATAGATTCGACGGCCACGCGTTCGTTGAAGCGGCGATCGCGTCCGGCGCCGTAGCGGCCGTTGTGGACACGGAGGAAGCACTTCCCGAATCGCTGGTCGGATCAGGTCGATTGATCGTTGTCGACGACACGGTCGCGGCATTGGGGCGGCTTGCGTCCTGGTATCGTCGAACCACGGCCGCCCAGGTCATCGGCGTCTTCGGCAGCAATGGGAAGACGACGACGAAGGATCTGATCGGCCACGTGCTCGGCTCGCGCTTTCGGGGCCGGGCAGCGAAAGCAAGCTTCAACAACTCCATCGGCGTCGCACTGACGCTTCTCAGCGCCGAGCCGGCGGATGCGTTTCTCGTCGTTGAAGTCGGCACGAATCATCCCGGCGAGATTGCGGCGTTGTCGCGGATGGTGCGGCCGGATTACGCCGTCGTGACGAATATCGCTGAGGAGCATCTGGAGGGATTCGGGGACATCGGAGGCGTCGCTGCGGAGGAGTTTTCGTTCCTGCCGCTGATGACGGGGCGCGCTGTTGTCGCGATCAGCGAACAAGCCGTGGAGTTTCTGCCCAAGCGCGCGGCGAAGTCGGTTCGATTGCTGTCGTATGGATTTGGAGCGGACGTCCAGCTACGGGCGACCGAACCAGTTGTCGAATCCGGCTTGCAGACTTTCGCGGTGAACAATCGATTTCCGTATCGCATCAAGCTTCTGGGGCAGCACAACGCGGCCAACGCGCTCGCGGCGCTCGCCATCGCCCAGTGCTTTCGGATGGAGCACGAGGAGATTGCGAAAGCGCTTGAGTCGGCGGAGCCGCCGCCGATGCGGCTCGCTCGTCGAACGCTCACGACGATGACACTGATCAATGACGCGTACAACGCGAATCCCGGAAGCATGAAAGCCGCATTCGAGTCGCTCGCGGGCCTGGAAGCGTCGGGATATGGTCGCAAGATCCTGATTCTGGGCGACATGCGCGAATTGGGGGCCGCAGCCTCACGTTGCCATGAATCCGTCGGAAGGGACGCGGGGCGATCCTGCGCAAGCACCATTGTTGCCGTCGGCGCATTTGCCCGTCACATCGCGGACGGGGCTGTTCAAACGGCGGGAACCCGAAAACGCATTTATTCCTATCCAACGCTCGCGGCGCTCGAGCGCAAGCTGCCGGACCTGCTGCGCCCCGGCGATCAGATCCTCCTGAAGGCCTCGCGCGGCGTCGGTCTCGAAAAAATCGTTCCGGCGATCGAGGCTGTCGACCGAGCAGCCGCACTCAAGGAATCGCCGATATAAACGCGGGAACGTGATCGCACATCGGGCGGTCCAAATTCCACGAAGAAAGGTCGCGCACGGATTGCTTTACCATTTGCTTGAATACATGAACGAAGAGGGGTTGCACTATGGATACCAGAACCCCCTCTTTCGTGCGACGGTCGCGATCCTCGTGGCTTTTTTTGTCGTCTGGGGATTCGGTCCGGTCACGATCCGCGCCCTCGTGCGCAAAAAGTGCGGCGACATACCGGATTTCGATCACAAGGCCCTCAATGAGCTGACACAGCACAAGGCCAACGTTCCCACGATGGGCGGTGTGTTGATTCTTGCAGGCGTGGCCGTGGCAACGCTGCTGCTCGCCGACTTGACGGTCTTTTACATCCATCTCGCGGGTTTCTGCATGGTCTGGCTCGGGCTGCTCGGATTCTTCGACGACTGGTTCAAACTCAGCAGCAAGGGGAAGGAAAACTCCCGCGACGGCCTGAAGTTCTATCAAAAGATCCTATTCCAGGTCGGTCTCGCCGTGATGCTCGGATATTTCATCTACGATCGCGGCGCGCAGAATATCCTGACAGAAGGGCAGATTGAGTATTATCGCGTATTCTCCGTGCCCTTCTTCAAAGGGAATCTGGATGATCCGATGCTGCTTCCGTGGGCGCTGTTCATCCTTGTCACAATCATCGTCGTGACAGGCACGTCGAACGCAGTGAACCTGACCGACGGCATGGACGGCCTTGCCAGCGGCTGCATCGCGCTGTGTTGTTTCGTTTTCATGCTTCTGACCTATGCCGTGGGCGATGAGCGGATCGCGGGCTATCTGCAATACTCGCATATTCCGCAGTCGGACGAGTTGTCCGTCCTGTGCGGCGCCATGCTCGGCGCCGTGCTCGGCTTCCTCTGGTACAACGCGGCGCCTGCCCAGGTCTTCATGGGGGATACGGGATCGCTGGCACTGGGTGGGCTCATCGGCTACATCGCGATCGTCACACGGATGGAACTGATGCTGCTCATTGTCGGGGGCGTCTTCGTCGTCGAAGCGATGTCGGTCATCCTTCAGGTGGGGTATTTCAAGATGACGAAAGGCAAGCGGCTCTTTCTCATTGCGCCGATCCATCATCATTTCCATCTGAAGGGATGGAAGGAAACGCAGGTCGTCGTCCGGTTCTGGCTGTTTTCAGCCATTTGCGCCGTCGTGGCGCTCGCGATTACCAAACTCCGCTAGCCGAGATCGCCCCGCCAAGTCGATAAATATTGAAGTTAGCGCAGTATCTGCCGACGGAATTTGCCAATCGACATGAAACTCCGAATCGACACACATTCGACCGCCTGCAGCATGTCCGTCATCATCACGGCGGCGGCGCTGATGGGTCTGGGCGTCGTCATGGTATTCTCGGCCGGCGAGAGTCTTGGCAAAGGTCCATTCGATCGAGGCTTCCTGTCCAGCCCTGAAATCCGCCAGGCGCTTTTTTCCTGCCTCGCGTTGTTCGCATTGCTTGTTGTCAGCACGATCCCCGCAGAAATCTGGTCGATTCGCAAAGGCAAGCTGTTCCAGCCTGTCTTCCTGTTGGCATTGATCTCACTTGTCTGCCTTTCGATCGTGCTTATCCCGGGCATCGGGGAACAGCGGAACGGCGCGCGCCGATGGCTCGAAGTCGGCCCGGATTGGCTCGGTCTCGGGTTTCAGCCGTCCGAAGTTGCGAAGCTGGGGATGACGCTCTTCGTGGCTGCATGGTGCGCGTGGCTGGGACCGCGAATCCGCAAATTCTGGCTCGGCCTGTTGCCGACGATTCTTGTCGTCGGGTTATTTGTCAGTCTCGTGGGCATCGAAGATTTCGGCACAGCGGCATTGCTCGGGCTTGTGGGGACCTGCATCCTGCTCGGAGCCGGGGCGCGCATCTGGCAACTCGCCCTGATGGGCCTGCCGGCCATCATGGGTCTCGTCTACCTCATCATCCAGCGCCCCAATCGCGTTCAACGACTACTGACCTTTATGGATCCGGAAGCCGATCCGCAAGGCGCCGGGTATCAGCCCGTCCAGTCACTCCTGACGATCGCCTCCGGCGGCTGGTGGGGCCGCGGCCTCGGCGCAGGCGTTCAGAAGTACGGATATCTGCCGGAAGGCCGAACCGACTTCATCTTCTCCGTGATCTGTGAGGAACTTGGGATTATCGGAGGTATCGGCGTCATCGGGTTGTTCGCCGTCTTGTTGTGGCAAGGACGACGAGCGACTGCGGGGGCGCCGACAGAATTCGGTCGCCTGCTCGCTCTCGGCGTCACATTGATGGTCGGATTTCAGGCGGCGATCAATATTGCCGTCGTCACTGTCTCAGTTCCAACCAAGGGAATCAGCCTTCCACTGGTGTCCGCCGGCGGCACGGGCGTGATTTTCTTCGCCATCCTGATAGGCTTACTTGCGAATGTCGCCCGGGCCGCCCCTATCGAGAATACGCAACGGGCCGCCGAGCCGTCCGCCGAATTGCCGGCGGCTGCGACATTGGCGACCGGCGGCGCCGCGTAATTGCCCGTCCAACCTGAGATTGCCCCGACAGCGCGAGTCGCCGAGAATTCGACGATTCGTTTTGGGCGCATGTCGAAACTTCTGGGCGATGATCGGCCGAATTTCGACAACATAGAATCGACAGCATGAGCAGCACCAATAAACGACGACTCTTCGTTCTCGCCGGCGGCGGTACAGGCGGACATCTCTATCCGGGGATCGCGGCCGCGGAAGAACTGCGCAAACAGCGACCTGAGTTTGAAGTCGTCGTGTATGGCACGCCCCGCCCCATCGATGCGAAGCTGACGGAATCGCACAACATGGGCCTCGTCGTCCAGGAAGTGAAGCCATTCACGACAAGCCCGAAGAAGATCTTCGGATTCATTCGAAGCTACTACAAGTCGATTGCGGCCGCGAAGAAGGCGTTCGCGGAACGAAAGCCGGCCATCGTGCTCGGCCTTGGTGGATATGCCGCCGCCCCGCCGATTATCGCAGCCGCGAAACTCGGCATTCCGACAGCGCTGTTCAATCCTGATCTGATCCCCGGCAGGGCCAATCGAAGGCTCGCCGATCGCGTCGATCGAATATTTGTCCAGTGGTACGAAACCATCGAACAATTCGGCCGCGTCACGAAGGCGAAGTGCACGGGCTGTCCGATCCGTGCCGGCTTCGCGACGGTCAAGAAAGACGCCGCCATCAAGGCGCTGAAGCTCGATCCGAACAAGAAGACACTGCTCATCACGGGCGCGTCGCAGGGCGCGTGGTCGATCAACACGGCCGTCCTGGAATTGATGGATTACTGGAAGACGATTCCCGACTGGCAGATCGTGCATCTGACGGGCGCGAATGATCTGAAGGGTTGTCGCGCGGCGTATGCAGAAGCGGGCGTCAAGGCGACGACACTCGCATTCACGGAGCACATGCCGCACTGCATGGCCGCCGCCGATCTCGTGATCTCTCGGGCCGGCGCATCGACGCTGGCGGAAATCACGGCCGTCGGCCGGGCGTCGATCCTGATGCCCTATCCCTTCGACAAGAAGCAGCACCAGATGGCGAACGCAACACATCTCGCGGATCAGAACGCGGCGGCGCTCGTCAAGGACGCGAATGAGCCGCAATTGAATGCACGCCGCCTGCGCAAGGAACTGGAGTCGCTGATCGCATCGGACCATCGGCGCGAACGCCTGGCGGAAGTGGCGGGCGCAATGGGCCGACATGACGCAGCGCTGTCGATTGCGAAAGGAATGCTGGCGCTGGCGGATGGGGAGATGGATGATCCGGATGATGTGTGATATGGGCTTCACATCAATCACGATCGACAGACTCGTGTCGATTCGGTTTTGGCAATGAACGTCTAGGCGGCCGGCAGCAGTGAGTCACGCAACATTAAACAATCCGCCTTCGTCAGTATCGTCCCTCTTCTTCGGGGATCTGCCCGGCTTCTTGCGATCCTTCACGTCCTTGAGATTCCTGCCCTTCGACGTCTTCGGCGAGTTCTCCACGGGATTCTCGGGCCCGTCCAGGGGATCGCCGACATTGACCGCGCTAAGCCGCTTGCGAATCATCGCGGCATAGTCCTTCGACAACTCAAAGCCTTTGAACTGTCGGCCGAGCTTCTTCGCGACAGCGAGTGTCGTTCCGCTACCGCCAAATGGATCGAGAACGACTTCGCCTTCGTTCGAGGATGCCCGAATGATTCGGCCCAGCAATTGTTCCGGCATCTGGCAACCGTGGAAACCCTGGCGCTCGTTGAATGTCCCGGCGACACGCGAATAGAACCACGTGTCGCTATCGGCCGGGAAGCGCTCGGCAATGTCCTGCGGTCTCAGTACGAATCCGTCTTTCGTCGGTACGTCAGGCGGCAATACAGGAGTCATCATCCACGTGTCGTCGGGGACACGTCCGCCGTCGACGGCTCGCTTGTCGCCGTAGACGAGTTGCCGTGCTGAAGGCACACGAATGTCCTTTGCATTAAACGTGAACTTCTTCGGATCCTTGACGAATTGAAACATGTGCGCGTGACTGCGCGTAAACTTGTGCGTGCAGTGCACGCCGAACGTGTAGAACCAGATCACCCAACTGCGACAGTGAAACCCAAGCTCGCGCGTACACGTCACTTTCAACTCGGCCGCAAATTCGTCACCAATGGCGAGCCAGAACGTACCGTCCGACTTCAAGACGCGATGGACGGCCGCCATCCACTGCTTCGACCAATCAAGGTAATCTTCGGTCGCGCGCTTGTCGTCGTATTTGTCGTACTTGTAGCCGATATTGAATGGCGGATCGGCGAAGACCAGATCGATCGATCCCCCAGAAAGCTTGTTCATCCCCTTGATGCAGTCGCCTGTGACGATTCCGTTCGTTGTGTCTGCCACTTGCAATGCTCCGCTATTCTTTCGACGACGCCTGTTCTGCCGCGCAGCCGGAAGACGCCGCCGCTGCGACGAGTCCGATTCCAAGCTGCGTATCATAGGCGATTCGGAGTTTGAGTGAACTCGGCCCAGCGCTGTCACACCGCCTCACTCTGAGGGAACGTCGGCGATCCGCAACGGTCCGCAAGCGTGTCGTTGCTCGGCTTTCCATCGTGGCATGAGAATTCACAGGCGTCTGGGGCAATCTGCCTTCAATCTGCGAATGTTCGATTCACTGGATCGGGACGACGCCGTCCGCCATGGTGCCAATCACGATCCGACACTCAGCATTGCCTCCAGCCGATCATCCTCCAGCGGTGCCTGCGCACTCTGCCAGACGGCCAGCAGGCTGATCGCCTCTCGTTCCGACACGGCCCGCCGTACGACGCGCCCCAAATGCGTCCACAATTCGAAGCAGAGGACCGACGATTTTCCCGTGCTCACGATGCGATACACGAGACACGAATCCGAGCGTGAGAAGACCGTGATGCGCGGCGGTCGCCCGCGCCGCGCCGCCCGGCGCACAACGGCAACGCCTCCCGGCACGAGATAGAATCGATTGCGCAATCCGACAAGCAGTGCAACCAACAGGAAAGTTGCGCCGATGACCATCCCCGCGAGGCCGATGGACAGGAAGGCTCGAAAAGGGAAGCCGAAGAAAAAGCCGATGACCAGACCGACAACGGCGAGAACTCCCGTGCTGTAGCCGATCCATTTGAAGACTTCCATGACCCGCTCCTGGCGGGTTGGTGTTTCGCCGGAGATCGTCTTGAGGCGTTCGTCGTTTCCCGACGTGGCCCGAGCGATTTCGATGGCTTCGAAAAACTCGTCGAAGGGCCGCGGAATACCAATACGGACTCCGGAACCGATGAGGACGAGACTTCCGTTTTCTCGCATCACGCGCC
>JAJDEC010000671.1 GCA_029259995.1 Phycisphaerae bacterium | reverse complement strand
TGATCGACGTAGTCGGGAAGGAATCGACCGGCGTCGTCGCGGGAGAGGGCCATGACGGTCTGAGTGAGGTCGTTAGTGCCAAAGCTGATGAAGTCGGCGACTTCGGCGATCTTGCCGGCCGTGATGGCGGCGCGTGGCGTTTCAACCATGGTGCCGACGAGGTATTTCACCTTCAGGCCGGAGCGGGCGATGATTTCCTCGGCGACGGAGCGCGTGCGATCGGCGAGGATCTTGAGTTCCTTCGCATCGATCGTGAGCGGAATCATGATTTCCGGAGAGACTTTGACGTTGCGGCGTCGGCATTCGATGGCCGCTTCAATGATCGCCCGGACCTGCATGTCGAGGATTTCGGGATACGTGATCGCGAGGCGACAGCCGCGATGGCCGAGCATCGGATTGGATTCCTTCAGCATTTCGACGCGCGACGTGACGGTCTCCAGGTCGACCATCAGTTCGTCGGCGAGTTCCTGCTGCTTGTCCTTCGTGTGCGGTACGAATTCGTGGAGCGGCGGATCGACGAGCCGGATCGTGACGGGGCGGCCGGCCATGGCTTCGAAGATGCCGATGAAGTCCTGCCGCTGGAATGGCAGCAGCTTGTCGAGGGCCGCGCGGCGGGCGTCCGTCGAATCGGCGATGATCATCTCCTGGATGGCGCGGCGGCGTTCTTCCGTGTCGAAGAACATGTGTTCCGTGCGGCAGAGACCGATGCCTTCGGCGCCCATGTTGACGGCGTTTTCGGCGTCGTAGGGCGTATCGGCATTGGTGCGGACCTTGAGCTTTCGCTTGGCGTCGCACCATTTCATCAGCGTGTAATACTCGTCGGGCATTTCCGGCGTGACGAGCGGGAGATCGCCCTCGTAGACGACGCCCTCGGAACCGTCGAGCGTGATCGAGTCGCCTTCCGTGAAGGTTCGACCACTGAGGGTCATCGTTCCGGCGGATTCACTGATCTTGATGGACGACGCGCCGACGATGCAGCACTTGCCCCAGCCGCGCGCCACGACGGCGGCGTGCGACGTTTTGCCGCCCGTCGCCGTGAGGATGCCTTCGGCGGCGTGCATGCCGCCGACATCTTCCGGGCTGGTTTCGCGGCGGACGAGGATGACTTTCTTTCCGTCGGCGGCCCATTTTTCGGCGGCGGCGGCCGTGAAGACGATCTGACCGGAGGCAGCGCCGGGCACGGCGTTGATTCCGCTGCCGAGTTTCTTGGCGGCGAGTTCCTTGCGATCGAAGTCGGGATCAATGATCGGATAGAACAGTCGCTCGATGTCCGTCGCCGAGATGCGCTCGATGGCCTCTTCCTTCTTGAGGACGGGCTTCGATGCGGCCGTGGCGTAGCGCTTGGGAAGATACTTCTTCTTGACCAGCCTGGCGGCCTCTGCCTTGGACAGCAGCGGCTTGGTCGCGTGGTCGACGGCGATCTTGAAAGTCGCTGCCGGCGTTCGCTTGCCGCGGCGGCATTGGAGCATGTAGAGCTTGCCGCGCTCGATTGTGAACTCGAGGTCCTGCATTTCCTTGTAGTGGACTTCGAGCATGACGCGGACGGCGCAGAGCTGTTCGTAGGCTGCGGGGCTGAGCGTCTTGAGTTCGTCGAGGGCGATCGGCGTCCGGATTCCGGCGACGACGTCTTCGCCCTGGGCGTTCATGAGCAGATCGCCGTAGAAGATGTTCTCGCCGCTGGACGGATCGCGCGTGAAGCAGACGCCCGTGCCGCTGTCCTCGCCCATGTTGCCGTAGACCATCTGAACGATGTTGACGCCGGTGCCCGGCAGGCCGTGGATCTTCTCGACGTCGCGATACTTGATCGCCTTGTCAGCATTCCATGAGCTGAACACGGCGTTGATGGCGCCGACGAGCTGCTTCCAGGGATCCTGCGGGAATTCGTGGCCCGTCTGATCGCGGAAGAAGTCCTTGAAGTCGCCGCAAAGTTCCTCGAGCGATTCGGCCGAAATCTCGGAGTCGATCTCGACGCCGAGATTCTCTTTCATCTTTTCAAGTTTGTGTTCGAGGACGTCCTTGGAAAGACCGACGACGACGGTCGAATACATCTGGATGAATCGGCGATAGGAGTCCCAGGCGAAGCGCGCATTGTCCGTCGCCTTCGCGAGGCCCTGAACGGATTCGTCGTTGAGGCCGAGGTTGAGGACGGTCTCCATCATACCGGGCATCGACACGGCCGCGCCGGAGCGTACGGACACGAGCAGGGGATTCTTCGGATCGCCGAGCTTCTTCTTGCAGGCGCGTTCGAGTTTGCGCACGTTGTCACGGACCTGCTTCTCGAGGCCTTCAGGCCACTTCTGTTTGCGCTCGTAGTAGAGCCGGCAGGCTTCCGTCGTGATCGTGAAGCCGCCGGGAACAGGCAGGCCGATGTTGGTCATTTCCGCGAGGCCCGCGCCCTTGCCGCCGAGCAGGATCTTCTGATCGCCGCGACCTTCCGCTTTGCCATTACCGAAGAAGTAAACGAATTTCGATGCCATTTGAAAGTGTGCTCCTTTCGAGCCGAATGCGATGCGTTTTCGCCAAGTCATCTATGGGATCGTCGGACCGCTCATGGACGTTACGATGTGAGCCGCCGAAGAGTTCTGTTTCCGTGTGGCCGGCCTGGCGCAGGAGCGACAACCGTCTCTGGCCGCGCGCTATCGGCGCGTCGTACGCGTCGATTCGCAGGCCGAGCGGTAAAAAGCGTAAGGCAACGAAATAGGAGCGTCAATCTCAGTTGGCGCCAACCGTCGTTGATCGGATCGATTTCGTCGAATTCATCCGCATGAATCCGTGATGCGTGTGGATCGGCTAACGCGCAGCGCGGCTGGTATTTCGCGTGTTCTACTGACGACGCGTGCGAATTCAATCGTTGCGATCAACGGCCGCCAATGCGATTGGGAACCAGGGCGTGAAGCGATCGGGGGTCGCATTCAGTTCGCGATGGATCTCATCCAATGTCGCCCATTTGTGATCCGAGATCTCATTCGGATCGGGGCAGGGCGCGGCGTCAAATCGGGCACTCAGCACATGGAGGTACTCGTGTTCGGTCAGTCCGGACGCCGGATCTTCGGCGCGATAGACGAGCTGGGCGGCCCGATTCAAAGAAACGGTGAATCCGAATTCCTCGCGAAGTCGGCGAGCGGCCGCGGAAAGAACCGTTTCATCGGGACGCGGATGGCCGCAACAGGTATTCGACCAGAGGCCGGCGAAGTGGTATTTGCAGTCGGCGCGTTTCTGGAGGAGCAGACGATTCGAGTGATCGAAAACGAAGATGGAGAAGGCTCGATGCAGGCGCCCGCCGTGTTCATGGACGGCTAGTTTTTCAGCATGTCCGATCTCGTGGTCGGCTTCGTCGACGAGGATGACGTGTTCGGTTGCCATGATTCAATTCCGGGTTGTACATCGAATTGACGTGTGCTGTCGACTTTTCAGCGGTGGGGCGGATGGCGTGACTCTTCCGTGGACTGGGGTGCGGAACGAGTGCGTCATCGTTGAACGCGAACTGCATATCGAAGGGACAACTGGATGGCGAAACCGATTGTGCCAGTCAGCGCATTGCACCCCAAAATAAAGGACCGCCCCGCCGGGTAAGCGGGACGGTCAACGGTCCGAGCAGAAGGAGATTCTGCTCGCTTGGGAAGAAGAGGGCGAAAAAATGGCGTGTCGACGAATGGGTACGTCGCCATCTGTATAACCCTGCGAGTTGTACGGATATTCCCGTTGATGGCTGATTCTCGGCGTTTGACGGCGTCTTGCAGGCGCTGGAACCGGGAATACTCGTGGTGGCAGTGAATGGGGCTGACGTCCCTGGCGTGACTCGTCGGCACAAGGGGCAGTTATCGTCGGATCCCTTATAATCCGTCTCGGTAATCGCGGGCCGATGTTCGCCCGCACCTGGATGTGTCCGGTAATGGAGCACGATGTTGGACGCTCTTGATGACCCTCGCGCAAATGCGGCGCTGCTGATACTCGAAGTCGGTCAGTCTCACGTCTCGGTGGCGACGAGCGTGGCGGATCGTGTTTACACGAATTTCCGCTTCGATCTTGATGACCTGGACGGGATCGAGAAGGCGGCTGAGGAAGGTTGGGCCGCACTGCCGCAGGATCGGATGCGGGCGGCGGCGGCGGCCTCCGTCGATCCAGTCGAAATGGACAGGCTTCGCGATCGAATTCCGAAGATCATCGGCGAGCCGCTGCGTGTCGTCGGATCGGAATTGCATCGACCGCTGTCGCTGGCGTTGGAAGAACCGGACCTTGTCGGCCTGGATCGCGTTTGCGCTGCGGCCGCGGCGTACGAGACATTGGGGCATGCGTGTGTTGTCGCAAGTTTCGGGACGGCGATCACGATCGATTGCGTGAATGACGAGGGGGCGTTCATGGGCGGGTCGATCCTCCCCGGGATGCGGCTTCAGGCGAAATCGCTCGGGTCGGTCATCGCGCCATTGCCAGACGTGACGATCGAAAGACCGACGAGTGTTTTCGGGACAGACACGGCTTCCGCGATACGAAACGGCGTCGTTTTCGGCGTTGTCGGCGCAGTTCGCGAAATCGTTGAGCGATATGCCGACGCACTCGGTCGTTGGCCTGACCTTGTGACGACGGGCGACGACGCCGAGTTGATTCGCTCGGAATGCGAGTTCATCGATCATATCGTTCCGGATTTGTGTATTCGCGGGATTGCGATTGCGCACAAACGGCACTTCTCAGCTTTCCGCGACGCAACGTGAGCGCCAATGCCCCAACGTTTGCGGCCGTGTTGACGCCTCGAGCGCCCGGGGCGATCGCGGTAGTCGGTGTGGCGGGCGCGGATCCGGCCCGAATTGTCTCATCGCTGATCGAATTGCGAGGCGGCGGCGACGCGGGGCGAATGGCGAAGGATGCGCCTCGGCTGGTTCGACTCCGTGACGCAGGCATCATCCTTGATGAAGCGATCGTGACGACGTTCGCCATACGCGATGGTCATCGGATTGAAATCTGTACACACGGCGGAATGCGAGTCGTTCAGCGTGTCGTGGAGGCGCTGGAGCGCCGCGGGGCGACACGACTTGCAGAATGCGATTTCGAGGATCGATTCGGCGTGCGCGATCCATTGCAGCGCGACGTGGAGAAAGCCCTGATCCGGGCGGGTTCGCGGAAGCTTGCCTTGTGGTTGTTGGCGCAGGGGCGATTATTGCCAACTTACTGGGCGAACGGCGAGTCACGGCGCACGGATGCGGATCGCGCGGCGTTTCAAACGAGGAGCCAGGCGGGGATTCGAATGGTTCGTGGAATCCGAATCGCGCTGGTGGGGCCGCCGAACGCGGGTAAGAGCACGCTGGCGAATCGGCTGATCGGACATGGACGCGTCATCGTGTCGGACGAGGCAGGGACGACGCGTGATTGGATCGACGAGACGGCGATGATCGACGGATGGCCGGTGACGTTGACGGACACGGCGGGTATTCGCTCGACGACCTGCGAAATCGAGGTCGAGGCGATTCGACGAGGGAGTGCGCAGGCGCGTTCGAGCGATCTGGTTCTGGTGATCGTCGATGGACGTGATTCGGAATCGATCCGGATCGCGTCGATTGCGGACGCGACCGCCGCGGTTGGTGATCGGACGCCGAAACTGGTTGTCGCGAACAAAATGGACGCCGTCATTGGCGGTATGGACGCGGGCGCAACCGCGGGTCAGATTGGGATTTCCGCTTTGTCGGGCAGCGGCGTAGATCAGCTTGAGCATCGAATCGGCGAGATTCTCGGGTTCGGGCTGTTGGACAGGAAATTGGCGACCGGGTTTCTTCCCGGGCATCTGGACGGTCGGGCCGAGACATTGTCGGAACGGAGTGCTACTTGAGATCGCGTGAAGACGAGCAGGTTGAGTTATTGAAGGACGATGCGCTGATGGTGCGATTGCGGGCGGCGATCGAACGCCGGCGACCGATGGTTGATTCGGGGGATGCGACGGCGTTGCGACTCGTTCATGACGCGGCGGACGGCGTGTCGGGCATCGTCGTCGAGAAGTTCGAGCGTGTGCTGGTCGTCCAGCATCATGAAGGCCGTGCGGCCGCCGAGCTGGATCGGCTGAAGGCGGCGATCGAGTCGTTGATGGAGTCGATCGGCGTGGAATCCGTTTACCTGAAGCGGTTCGTGCGGGATCGATCGGCGTCTGGCGACGCCGACGATGCGCATCGAGGGGCGACGCCGTGGCTGGGCACGCCGGCGGACGAGGAGTTTGCGATTCGCGAAGGCGGAATGGCGTTTCTCATTCGGCCGTACGACGGATTCTCGACGGGGCTCTTCCTTGAGCATCGGGACAATCGGGCCCGCATTCGATCCATGGCGCAAGGAAAAGTCGTTCTGAATCTGTTTGCCTACACGTGCGGCTTCTCCATCGCGGCATTGAGCGGCGGCGCCGAGGAAGTGACGAGCGTCGATCTGTCGGCGAGATATCTCGAATGGGGTCGGCGGAATTTCGCGGCGAACGAACTGGATGCTGAGGGGCATCGGTTCATTCGGGACGACGCAATGAAATTCTACGAGCGGGCCAGGCGGCAGGAACGCGACTACGATCTGATCGTGATTGATCCGCCGACGTTCGCACGGATCAAGAAGCCGAAGGGCGTCTTTGTACTGGCGGATCAGATTGACGACGTCCTCGTCGGCGCGGTCGATCGACTGCGGCCCGGCGGGACGATCTTGTTCGCGACGAACGATCGGCGACTGAACCGCAAGGTGGTTGAGGCGGCGTTTCATTCGGCAACGGCGCAGCGGAAGATCCAGAACATCGAGTGGACGGCGCTGCCCGGCGATTTTCAGGGCGATCCGGATTACGCGCGATCGGTGCTGGTCAAAATCAGATGACGCTGCGTTGGGCAGCATCGGAGCATGACGGGTTGATTGACGAGACGTTTCGAAGTGAATATGCGGCAGTTCTGGCGACGGGCGGATTCACGCATCGCGAGGATCGTGGCCTGATTGAGCTGACGGGTGCGGATCGCGCCGCATGGTTGAACAATCTCGTGACGAATGTCGTCACCACGCTTTCGCCGGGAGAGGGGAATTACGCGTTCTGCATCAACGTGAAGGGGCGCGTTGT